>CAIMOS010000263.1 GCA_903843135.1 uncultured Ignavibacteriales bacterium
CCCTGTAACAATCACACCATTTTCTAACGATAACGACCGGCTTATTATTATGCGCGAAAAAACAGATCATATACACCGCCTGGTCGAAAATCGTATTTTGATATCCGGCAATGATCCGTTATGGGTTTACCTGGATGATTTAAGAGTTCCGCCAAGAGGATGGGTTTTAACCGAAACACCGGAAGAAACAATTGAAATGCTGCAGACTGGAAAAGTAAAAAAACTTTCACTTGATAATGATCTAGGGCTTGGGAATGACGAACGGGGAAGAGAGCGTGATGGTTATAGTGTTCTGAGATGGATGGAGGAAGAAGTCGCGGTTAATGGATTTAAACCGCCAAGTGAGATAACTGTGCATTCAGGGAATTCCGTGGCGAGGATTAGAATGCAAACAGTGATAGATAGCCTAAATCAAAGGCAATTAATGAATCGTAGATATACATAATTATAGAAAGAGAAACATTATGTCTCCATTCCCAACACGTAGAAATAGAACTATAACAATCGCCCGAACAGAATATTTGATTAATAATTTTGATGAGTGTATCGAACATTTTAACATTCTCAACGATACTCTATTTGATGGGCCGAGTTTTTATTTTCACAATAAATGTATAAGAGAATATCCCACACTACAGCATAAAATTAATCACCCGAATAGAAATATTTTTTTGGAATGTGTCTATGCAACCTTAGCAAGTTGGGGAATGCATCGAATGGGCGATTCTGATACCCGCCTTGTAAATTTTAATCATTTTAAGGATACTATCTATCATACTAATGTTCAAAATCCAGCAAACCCTCTTATAGAACTAGATGAAGTACACATAGTTGGTATTCCTTTAAGTATTACTAATAATAACGTAACATACGTTGATTTTGATAATAACAATGATTTTCCTGCTGTCGCAATAATCAATTTAGTTTCCAACTTGCAGGTTAGTCAATCGAACTCCCATCTAGTTGCAAATTCTAAGGTTTTACATCATTTTCTCCCCAATTTATTTGTACCAATTGATCGTCAATATACTCTTAAATTCTTTGGAATAAATGGCTATCGACTGAATACCGAAGAGCATCCAAATGGCACCCATGAGGTTTTTTCATATTTATATCCTTACATTGTTTATATTGCGAAAAAAATGGAGAAAATCATTCTCGGTTTGGTGGAGGAGAATCGCGATAATCCGAATAGCTGGCACACTAGTTTTACTAAAGTGATAGATAATGCAATTATAGGAGCAGTCAAAATGGGCGATTATAAGGAGATAAATTAATGGGACAAACAACCCGGGACAACACCAGGCATATATTTAGATCTTTGCTTGCCTTAGGGGTAATTGAGTCGGGTGCCAATCCCGCAACCCGAGGTGAACTTATTCTTTCACTTAATGATGTAAACATTAATTCTTATGCTCAAGCGGGGCGCTTGTTAGAATTGAGTAAAGCATGGCTTCGGAAGGATGAAATAAAGTATTATACAGAAGATGTTCTGGGCAGAGAAAAGGCTTTAAGTGTGGATTTTAATGATATTCCCGAAAATGTATACCTGGATTTTATAGATACCTTATTGAGTTTATATAAAATCGGAGAAAGAGAAGTTGATGAATCAATAAAAATTATCTATCAAAAGGAAGGAATTAAACCTTTAAACTTAATAAGTCATTTAATCCTCTCAATAGAAGCTAACGACAAAATTCATGTTTATCTCGAAAGCGGGGATAATTTAATTATCAAACCTTTAGCACTCAAAAGAGAAAATACTGTTTGGGTTGTTGAAGGGGTGCGTGAGGGTGATGCATCTACTCTGAAAACCACAATTCCCTTACACCTTATTCAAAATATTGATTTTTAGTTCACTCGTGTTAGCATAAATAATTATCTATATTTTAAATTTTCATTCGATATTAACATAAATCGGATGAAATATGAATCTCTTAGAACTCCACAAAAGCCCGAAAGTAAGCACCCCTAACCCAACGCATCATATCGATGAGTTGCGGAGCGAGGCCAATACTTTCATCAAAAATTACCTTTTCAGCCTCTATCACGGAAAACTTGCGCACCCTGATCTGCAGGTGACCAAGATGGTGGGGTGTATCAACTATTTTCACCCCTTGCTGAAACCTCCGTATGTTTTCTACAATGAAAGCACAAAACTGCTCCGATTTGACGATCTGCTCCTGTTTACCAGTGTAGACTATATGGGGGAATCTTACGAAATTTGCTTCAAAACCGTATTTATTGAAAACAGCCGGATAGGGAAAGTAACGGAAAAAAACCAGATTTTTCTCACCGGATTTTCCGAAGAGGCGCTTTATCCCGAAATGCTGCTGGGATTTCTTAAGGATGAATCTGTCAAAACGTCAAACATACGGAACACGGTTGTTTCTCTTGATCCGTTGAAACTTTCGGAAACGGATTTGCTTACAAAGCTTATCATCGCTGACCCGCCGAAGGTGAAACTTACGGATATGTTCCTTCCGGAAAACAAGATGCACCAGATCGAGCGGTTCATCTATGAAATCCTGAATTACGACGAGAGCAAGCCGCACCAGTCCCCGAGATTTCTGTTATCGGGTGCGCCGGGCACGGGGAAGACGCAGATAGTAAATGCCATTTTGAGTGAAACGGTCGGTAAGATCACCGCGGTGGTGTGCAACGGCAACAGTTTTCCGATCGACCGGATTTTTGAATTCTGCGAGCTTTTCGGGCCATCGCTGATAATCATAGACGACCTGGACCTGGTTATCGGGGAAAGGCAGGCGTACGGCGCGCCGATCTCACTCAGGACATTCCTGTCAATTATGGACGGCGTATTAAACAGAAACAACAACATATTCATCCTGGCAACAACGAATGCCAAGCACTGTGTTGATGCCGCGGCTTCGCGCCCGGGCAGATGGTCAATGATCCTCGATATTGATGAAATAGACAGCCGGAATTATCTGCAGTTAATAAGGCGCGAAACCAATGATGAAGACATCCTCGGTTTCTTTGACGAGAAAACTCTTGCCGAGTTAAAATCAAAGAAAGTATCCGGGGCGCTGATCGTCAGCCTGATTAATAACCTTCAC
>CAIMOS010000264.1 GCA_903843135.1 uncultured Ignavibacteriales bacterium
ATCACGGAAAGGTGCAGGAGTGGTTGAACTGGCTCGCCTGGAAAGCGGGTGTGCGGGAGACCGTACCGTGGGTTCGAATCCCACTCTTTCCGCGGTTCTTATCAAAGACCTCTCTTGCCAACGTATTTTTCCACTAATTATATAGCGGTTTAAATATAAAAATCAGTCTACCAGCCAATTATAAAAGCCACCTGATAGAATCATTCATTCTTGCTTTGCCGATCACAATCGGTCAGGTCGGGCACGTGATGATAGGCGTCATAGACAGCGCAATGGTGGGAAGAGTCGGCCCAACTCCCCTCGCAGCTTCAGCGCTGGCTAACGGCTTATTTTTTATAATGATGGTTATTGGAATAGGTATAAGCTATGCAATTTCTCCCTTAGTTGCCATTTCTCAGGGGTCAGGGGACAAAAGCGGTATCTCCAAAATCCTGCATCAATCATTGATGATTAACCTTTGTACCGGACTTATACTTTCCGGAATTACTTTTTTTGGCGCCGGACTGATCAAGTATATGAACCAGCCATCAGATGTGGTTGCTTATGCCGTCCCGTATTTTAGAATTATTTCTTTGTCCATAATGCCCGTTATGGTCTTTCAGACTTATCGCCAGTTTCTCGAGGGGTTGGGAATAGTGAGGCCGGCTATGCTTATTAATATTTTCGCAAATGTTTTTCACGCGTTCTTTAATTGGGTATTAATATTTGGCAAATTCGGGATTCCTGCGATGGAGTTGAACGGTGCCGGAATTGCAACAATAATCTCACGGATATTAATGGCGCTGATCATAGTTGCATTCGTTCTGAAAAGCCGGAATTTTGAACAATATGGAGTTAAAACTTTTATTACTGCGCCTGATATCGGGATTATTAAAAAAATACTAGGTGTCGGAATTCCCACCAGTATACAATATTTCTTCGAGGTGTCTGCATTCAGTATTGCTGCTGTGATGGTTGGGTGGATTAATACGGTTTCCTTGGCCGCACATCAGATTGCGCTCAATCTTGCCAGTATAACATATATGGTGGTACTTGGCCTCTCTTCCGCAGGTGCGATCAGAGTTGGACGCTATTATGGAGAGAAGAACCAGACCGGTATCAGACGTGCCGGGTTTACTGTTCTTTTTATTGCTGTTTTATTTATGCTGATTTCGGGATTGATTTTCGTTCTATTTCGAAATTATCTCCCGCACTTTTATGTTCGCGATCCGCTCACGATAGAAATAGCTGCCGGACTTCTGATTATCGCGGCTTTCTTCCAGATATTTGACGGCTTGCAGGCTGTTGGTTTAGGTATTCTTCGAGGCTTAACAGACGCCAAAATACCAACCATTATTACATTTATTGCCTATTGGGTAGTCGGTCTGCCGGTTGCTTATCTTTTAGGTTTCACAGCAGGATTTGGTGTTGACGGTATCTGGATCGGACTTCTCTCCGGATTGGCCACATCAGCTTTTCTTTTGACCTTACGGTTTAACTCGAAATCCCTTAAAATCTTCAGGAAACCATAATCCGGTAAAGCCCGTTAACCACCCACCATCCTGATAATAAACCTTTTATTTAATAGAACTGTTTACGCAGAGCTAAATAGTATAGATTGCCCCTGAGAAAATATTAGGATTACAGATGGAAAAGAAATTATTTAGATCCCGAAAAAATAAAGTCGTTGCTGGCGTTGCAGGCGGTATAGCCGAGTATTTTGACATTGATCCGGTGTTTGTCAGGATAGGTTTTGTGCTGCTGACAGTATTTCACGGAGCTGGATTGATAATTTACATTACCTGCGCGATCATAGTTCCGAAGGAGGATGTAATATATGCCCCGGCGCAAACGCCGGTTCCGGAAGAGAGTATAACTCCCCAAAAAACCGCTGAATCAAGAATTAGCTGGCTGGGAATAATATTAGTCGTTCTCGGAGGATTATTACTTATAGACAATTTGATCCCTTCAATAAGTTTCGATTTAATTTTTCCGGCAATATTGGTGTTGTTCGGCGGTTGGCTTATAATCAATTCCTCTAAAAACCAAAAGAAAGAAGAATTGCAATGAAACCGAAACAAATATTTTGGGGTACATTATTCATCAGTCTCGGAATTTTATTACTGAGTGAATCAATTTTCAGCACAGAAATCGATCTCTCAGCCGGACTCAAATTCTGGCCGTTCATTTTTGTTTTCATCGGACTGTCAATGATAACCAAAGACCAAAAAGTGAAAAGCATATTTGCCGGGCTTGCCGGACTTGCATCAGGAGCAGTGCTGTTTGGAATGCTTACCGGGCCAAGAAAATTCTTTGAATACCGCCACCACGGCAAAAGGGGAGATGTGATCGTTGAGAAATTTGTCCATCCGAATGAAAAAGATGTAAAGAATTTCAGTTTTAAACTCAGCGGCGGTGCCGGAAGTTATTCTATATCAGCGGCTGACAGTAATCTGGTTAAAATAGAAGGGGAAGATCTGAATAATCGTTATAACATTGATTTTGAGGCCAGCGGTGAGAATGCGAGGCTTGATATGTCAATGAATGAAATTAACATCGATCTTAACGAAGAGACTGATTATCAGAATGATATAGATATTGCTCTGAACCCGGCTCCGGCATACTCAATTGACGTTGAGATAGGTGCAGCGGCAGCACATTTTGATCTGTCAAAATTTAAGATGAATAATCTGGACGTTAAAGTCGGAGCTGCATCTCTGGATATAAACCTCGGTGAACCTCTAAAAGAACGTATGGACGCTAATATATCCTGCGGAGTTTCCACCGTCCGTGTTGTCTGCAAAAAAGAATTCGGTGTTGAATTAAAATTGGATTCCCCTTTGAGCACAAAAAATCTTACAGGGTTTGAAAATGTCTCAGATAAAATCTACAGAAGTGACAATTTTAATTCCTCTTCAAAGAAGATTTATCTGACGCTTGAAGGCGGTGTTTCCAATTTTGATATAGTAATGCAATAGAGTTGCGGATTCTCCTCTCCGGTTCTGGAATTGAGTCACCGAAAAGCACTTCAATCAGAACATAAGCAATTGCCGGTAATACGCTTATCTGCTTCTATAGATACACTCTCATAAAAACCTCTGCCTTTTTTCTACTAATCCGGCGAAGAGAAATATTAAGTTTTTATTATCCCCGTTTAGGATTAAATTATTGTAATATATTTATAACATTTTGAGATAATCAGTTTTAGCCGGATGAACGAAGAAAACAATGAACTGGAATTTGAATACCAATTCGGATTCGAAAGCGGATTAGTAAAGAAATTTACTCTGCGGGTTGACAAAAAAACGCTGAGTCTTATACGGATCCCTTCACAGGATCCTCCTGCCTGGGCTGAATTACGAAATTTCAAGTGCCAGCACTGCCCATTAGATCCGGCCAAAAATGAATTTTGTCCCGTCGCCGTAAATCTTGTTGACATTCTCGCTGATTTTAAGGATTTCCCATCCTACGAAGAAGCGGATGTAACCGTAAAAACCACGACCCGTTCATATTCAAAGCATACATCTTTGCAGTCCGGCGTAAGCAGTCTGGTAGGTATCAAAATGGTGACTTCCGGCTGCCCGATAATGGCCCGGTTAAAGCCGATGCTTAATTTCCATCTGCCCTTTGCCACACTCGAGGAGACCCAGATCCGTACGCTCTCTTTTTATTTATTGTATCAGTATATTAAATGGAAGCGCGGTGAAAATCCTGATTGGGAGATGAACGATCTGGTGAACATATATGAAGACGTCAGGCAGCTAAACCATAATGTTTCAAAAAAAATTGCAAACCTTGAAAGCCGGGACACAAGCATTAATTCACTGGTAATCCTGAATAACTTTGCTGATTACATTACCTTCACAATCGATGAAAAAATGCTGGACGATCTCGAAGTTATCCTCAAAGATTTCGATACAGATTAAATAATATCCACCAATACGATTTTCAGGAAAGTTCCTATGAAAGACAAGCGGACTACTCTGTTCTATATACTTGGTTCATTTTTCATTGCGAATGCAATGCTTGCCGAATTTATAGGAGTGAAGATTTTTTCTTTGGAGAGCACATTGGGCTTCACACCGTTTTCTATGACGCTGTTCGGTATAGAAAATCTTTCGTTTAATCTTACAGCGGGCGTACTGTTGTGGCCTGTTGTTTTTATAATGACGGATATTATCAACGAGTACTTCGGCAGAAAAGGCGTAAGGTTTATGTCCTATACGGCTGCGGCCCTTATCACTTATTCCTACCTTATGATTTTCTTTTCCATCCAACTGAAGCCAGCGGAGTTTTGGATAACACGTCAGACACCGGGCGGGGAAGTCAATATGAACCTTGCATTTAATACAATTTTCGGTCAGGGGCTGTGGATCATAGCCGGGTCGCTTATTGCCTTTCTGGTCGGGCAGTTAGTTGATGTTACGGTATTTCATTTCCTCAAAAAGAGGACGGGAAATTCCCGCATCTGGCTCCGCGCGACGGGTTCAACTCTGGTCTCCCAGTTTATTGACAGTTTTGTTGTTCTGTTTATAGCTTTTTATATTGGCGCGGGATGGGATCTGAAACTTGTAATAGCAATTGGAATTGTGAATTATATGTATAAGTTTTTTATAGCGGTTGTTCTTACGCCTTTACTGTATTTAATCCACAAAGTAATAGACAGATATCTCGGGAAAGATCTTTCAGAGGAACTGATGAGGGAGGCAAGCGTGAATTCGGGTTCTGCTACTTGACGAGCATCATTTTTTTTGTTGATACGAAGAAATCTTTGTTGGAAGCTGAGTTCGCTTTTAACTGATAAAAATAAATACCTGACGGGAATTCTTCCATACTCAAATTAAGGTTATGAATACCTTTGGGTTTAACAGCTTCACCGGAATTGTATATAAGTTCACCGAGCGAGTTATATATTATCAGGGAAACTTTTGCGTCATCTTTTAATTCATATTTTATGCTGGTCTCAGCATAAAAAGGGTTAGGGAAATTTTGAAGTAACTGATAATCC
>CAIMOS010000265.1 GCA_903843135.1 uncultured Ignavibacteriales bacterium
CATTTCAGGGATATCCTGCAAAATATGCGTCTTGTTGATGGCATCCGCCTCAAGCCCTGAAAAGATGATTGAATTTCGCAGGCTCGCCGTGTTAAATGCTTTAATCAAAATGCTTTGCGAAGGAATAGTTAAAGAACTAATTCGGATTATTAACGGGTTCAAAAATTGATTTCTCGCAATTTCTAATTCGGAAGTCTCGTACCCTATCCGGCTGATCCGGAGATCAATTTTTTCATTCTTAATAAGTTCATCAGACTTAATGCTGAAAAACCCTGAATCGTCGGAGGTTGTTTGTAATGCATATTCTGGCAAATATATAACAGCGAACGGAACCCCCTGCCCATTACCGGCATCCCGGATAACGCCAATGATTTCCTGTGGAAAAACTGCTTGCATAGCAATTGCCAGAAGAATGAATAACAGATTTTTTTTCATTATTATATTATTGTTTTATCAAAAAAAAAGCCGTTGGAAAACGGCTTTAAACTAAGATTTTATGCGTAACTACGTTTTCCTACGCCGGTACAAACCGGATCAGGTTCCAGGGTGTAATCTCAGTCGCGGGAAAGGGCGACACCCCTAACGGAATCGGATATTTATTTATTTAAAAGTAAACTTGATGTTTATCCATTAATTGTTGATAATTAATTTTTGTCCGGGAAGTATCTTGGAAGACCCAAGATTGTTCTTTTCCTTAATGTCCTCTACTCCGACATTATATAATTTCGCGATAGAAAATAGCGACTCGCCGTTTTTGACAATGTGCGAACGTTTCGAAGCTTTTACAGATCCTTTGGCAGGAACAGAGCCGGCTGCAGGTGCGCTCACAGTTGAGGAATAAATTGTCAGTTTTTGTCCGGCAACAATCTTGGAACCCTTGATTCTGTTCCATTTCTTAATACTGGAGACATAGACATTATATTTATCGGCTATTTGTCCAAGCGTTTCGCCCGGTTTGACAATATGAGTGTTTGTGATTCCGGGTGAATTTACTGTATTATCACCCATTGATGTAGATTCACCGGTCATAATAGTGAGGGTTTTACCGACTGTAAGTTTATCGGCTGAAACACGGTTCCATTTCCTCAGGTCTGCAACGGAGACGTGGAATTTTTCAGCGATCTCGGAAAGAGAGTCGCCGCGGCGGATTTTATACTTGTATGTTTTCGATCTATCGGCTTTTGGTTCAGTCTGACTGTTTTTGGCAATAAGCTTGCTGTACTTGGGAGAATAAATTTTTAATCTCGTCCCGGATTTAATTCTGTTGGATCGTATGTTGTTCCAGTCTTTTATATCCGAAATCGTAACGTCAAATTTCTCGGAAATTGCACCGAGAGTTTCACCTCTTTTGACCTGATGGTAAAACCATTTCTTTTCACTGACTGATTGCCGGCGGTCGGCGGCCGGGATTCGTTCCTTCGAGGATTGGGTATCCAGATTGGCAAAGAACTCCTTTTTATCTGCGGGCACAAATATTTTAAGTTTCTGCCCGACCCTGATTGTGGAAGTATACGGTATATCATTCCAAATTCTAATGTCACTTATACGGACATTAAATAAATCTGCTATATCAGTAAGCCTCTCACTGTTCTTAACTGTATACTCAACTGAAACTTTTCCGGTCGGTACGATTGAGTTTTCATTCTCCTGAAGTTCACCGGCTGCGCTCGTATCAGACACTTCCGAAGACTCATCAGTATTCTCCGCATTCTCACCGGTAAGAGCCAGATAAGGAGAAACATACTCACCATCATTTCCTCTGGAGTTGGTATCAGTTTCAGCCACAGCCACATCAGAATTTTCAGTAAAATCATTAACCGGTACTGACGCCTTAAACGGTATCTTTAGGGCAATACCTCTCTTCACCCTGGTTCTGGCCGAGATATTGTTGGCGTCCGCAAGTTCGTAAACACTTACATTATACCTTGAGGCAACAGATTTAAGTGATTCGCCTTTCCTCACAGTGTGTACTATAAAGGTCCGCCTTGCTGATTCGGGGATATTCTCGAGCGCTGCAAGAAGTGTTTCCTTCTTCCCGAGACTGACCTTGAGCATATAAGGTTTTGAGTAATTTGCAGGGGTACTCATCTGTGTCAATTCGGGATTTAATTCAGCCAGTTCTTCGGGATCGACAGAAATACTGCGTGCAAGGTATGCGAGATCCACCGATTCGTTTACCGGTACAAGTTCATATTCCAGCGGTGACTGATAATTGATATTTGTAAATCCATACTTTTCAGGACTCATAGCTATGAGACAGGCTGCAATATACTGCGGCACATAACTCCTGGTTTCGCGGGGCAGATATCTTTGAAGCACCCAAAAATCATTTGATCTGGCGCGGCGGATGGCCCTTTTAATTCTTCCTTCGCCTGCATTATACGCACCAAGCGCTAAATACCAATCATCGAGTGAATTGTGAAGATCACGTAAATGCCTTGCTGCGGCTCGTGTGGCTTTTTCGGGATCGCGGCGTTCATCATAAAAGAAATCCGTCTTAAGGCCGTAGAGCCTGCCTGTTGACTTCATAAACTGCCACATTCCGACAGCCCCAGCCCAGCTTCTGGCGGAGGGATTAAGGCCGCTTTCGATCATACTAAGGTACATAAGCTGTGAAGGGACCTGCTCTTCTGCGTATATTTTCCGCATCATCGGGAAATATCTGCCTGACCGGGCAAGCCATAATGCCATAAATCGCCGCCCGCGGTTACTGGTAAAATAGTCCATCCACTTTTCAACGATGGCATTAGTCACTAACGGAACCTCGGAAGAAACCACGACTTGCGCCTCACCGGGAGCAACATCCTCAGCAACGTCAATTTCGGGTACAGTTTTTCCTATCCACTCGTGGAAAGTACCGACTGTTACGTTTTCAGGAATTTCCGAAAGATTAGCGAGAAACTTACCATAGTCCTCGTAAATAGATTTTGACAGTTCAGAAAAGGCATAGTTGCTGTCAATTCCGGGGTAATAACTAAGATTTGTAATTACTTTTACTGCAGATTCGTAATTGTCAACCGCTTCAGAAACGCTGTTTTGTTCTTGTTTTTGCAGGGCCAGTACGTATGACTGACGCGCCTGTTCAAGCATCTCGGAAACTACGTCTAACTTAACTGTTTCCTGTTGTATTTCTGGGGTTCCTGCTGTTTCTTTTGTTACATCTTTATTGGACCCGCAGGATGTGAGAAGCAGAGCCAGTAAAGATGCAGCAATGAGCTTGGTCTTGCCAAGGGGCATTGAGCCTCCGTTCAAATAAGTTATAAAAAATAAAATTAATTTAGTGTGAATTAAATCATACTAACTTTAACCAACAATTCACCTTACCCTTTTGTGAAATATATAAAATATCAAAAATGATGATAATTAACTGAGAATTCAGTAATTTTTACAAAATTACAAATAAAAGTATAAAAAAACA
>CAIMOS010000266.1 GCA_903843135.1 uncultured Ignavibacteriales bacterium
ACAAAAGAAGGTGTGTCCTGCGAAGAGGATCTGAACAATGTCTCAGCTATGTATCGTCACTTCGCAGATAACAAGATAAAACTGCCCAAGTCCCTGGCTTCACGCTTGCCCGAACAATGGCGGAATGAATTGTCATTCTCTGACAGGCATGAACTGGATGAGCTTCTTGAAGCGCTTAATTTGTTGATAGAGAGAACTGACCTTGAGGTACTTGGCTCAGGTTCCGCGAACCGGGGAAACAGGCTGCCCGGATTAATTGATAATTGTCAGGTGCCTTTGCTTGAACTGGGGAAGATGGCTTTGAACAACCCGATCTATGATCTATCGGTTTCTCTGTTAAAGGACTACAACAGGGAAATTGCCATCCTTCTTGAGAACAGTAAAAATGACCCGAATAAGGATGCTGTCCGTGCTGAAGGTATTAAGGCAATACAGAGTGGACTCCTAATAAAGATGAAAGATTTTACAGATGATGAGCGTACTGTGATTGTTAATGGCTGGGCTTATGAGATATATAAGTGTTCATCGTTTGTTCACGACAGCATATTATGGATCGGTGACCAGGAAGATCTTCACGGTACAGCGGAGGATATGTTCAGGATGCTTGCGAATACGGGCGAAGTAGCTTATCAGATAAGTGTCAGGCCCGAACTGATAAGAACCAAAGAAGTACGAAGCGCTTCAGTCAATCTGAAAAGTCTCAGGGTGTGGAGCAAGGATCAGCTTGATCCTAAGGACTTTGCGGATATCAGGGAATTAGTTGTTTCAGTCAAAAAAGTTAAGCTCGGTAATCAGGAACTTAATCTTGGCGATGAATATGAAAGTGTGAAGGATGGTATATATGCCATCACTGCCGTGGCTCCTTCCGTTAGCCGGAAAAATAACGGGCGCGTACTCAAAAACAGTCTGACGATTTACCTCAACGCATAAACTCAATGCTCACTAAAAGCAGAATTAACCTAGCTAACCCCAAAGAACAAGCATTCAACGCCAATTATTTCAATAGACACATTTTTACGATCCGTATTCGTAAGTACCAGTTGCCACACAGATGCAACCCAACACAAAAACCTTTTCACACAGAAGACCAATTATAATGAAACACAGATCTTCCGATTGTACAGGCTATCTCATTTGCAATGACACACAATATTGATAAGCTCCGCCTTTTGACTCCGTCAAAAGCCTGTGCTGCCGCAAGGTCTGGGATTTTCCGTCCGCGGATTATGCGCGGATAACACATCCACGGCTACTTTTCGTACGAAACACAGGCGCCCTGCCTGAAATGACTTCCCGGTCATCTCTTTAGTTCCGGAATACCATTTACCCTTTGAACACCAGCCGGTTGAACCCTAAAAAATAAACTTATCGCCAAAACAATTTTAATACAACATTTAAAAGGAAAACAATGTACTCACCTAAAATAAAGGAAGAGTATGTCAGGCAGCTCTATCAGCTCAAACTGGTTGAGCACAAAGCTATGACAACTCTCGTGAATGAAGCCATTCAGCAATATCTCATAACCAAACAAATAAACAGAAAGGAAACCGATTATGACGGAAGAACAATCCTTCATAGAAGAACTGCTTCTTGAAGCTGAAGTCAAAGAAGTTAAGCTGGAAGAAGCGCACGCAGACCTAGTCCTTATCGAGATCCGCAAACTCGAAAAGCAGATAGAAAACAACTTCGATACCGCGGAAAAGGAACAGGCAATTATTGCCGCGTGGGCGGTTAACAAGAATGCCGTCCTCAAGGAAAGAGCCGATCTCCTCAGGCAGAAGCTGAAAGGCTATCTGCAGGAGAGGGGACTGAAAACTCTTGACCTTGCGAACGGCACACTTAAAATGAGGAAATCACCGGATAAGGTTGAGATCACTGATCTGGAGAAGTTCCTCGCCTCGGCAACAGGAGAGATGATCTCTGTTATACCCGAGCAGGTTAAGCCTGACCTGAATAAACTTAAGGCATACATCAAGTACCATAAACGGATTCCCGACGGCGTTCAGCTGATCGAAGGGACCGAATCATTCACAATCAAACTAAGAACGGAGAACAACTATGAGTCAGAGGCCTAAATTAGAACTCGCGCTCAATAAGAAGACAGAGCTAACTCTGTTATTTGACGAACCGATTATCGGGCAGAACCGCTACGGTGACTATTACCTTTACTGCGTTAAGACCAACGGAACCGAATACAGCTGGTTTCCCACGGAAGAAGTACACCGCCGGATCAGCCATCTCGGCAAAGATGATACTTTCACGATAGTAAAGACCGCACGGCAGTCCGGAAAGAAGCTGATCACTGATTATGAGATCGATATTCCTGTACCTGCAAAGGTTGCAGAGATCCTGCGTGAGGATGTTATTACGCATCAGGTCAACTACGAAGGTGAGGATCCCCAGGTCGACCTTAGCAGTGATAACTGTTTCAGTGCCGATCACTTCTACGATATAATGATGCGGAGCTACAAGGATGCACTTAATATATCCAAGGAACTGAACGGCAATGCTAATGTTCCTCAGATAGCCACGACCCTGTTCATTGCCAGGTCAAAGAGCTGAGGTGATAGCTATGAACAAACAAGATCTTTATGCTCAGGTAGCTTCCCGGTTGAGAGAATATCTCGACCGGGGAGTACTCCCCTGGAGGCAGACCTGGAAGACGGGCCTGCCTATAAACTACTTCTCCAAGCGATTCTACAACGGAATTAATTTCCTTGCGTTGTCGATGGAGGAGTTCCCAACGCCGCATTACCTGACTTTTCTGCAGTGTAATAAACTCAACGGCAGGGTATTGCCTGGATCGAAAGGCATTCCCGTAATATACTGGAGTATCAAGGAATTCATTGATAAAGAGGAAGGGCAGATGAAGAAAGTACCTCTTCTTAGGATCAGCTATGTATTTAACCTCTCGCAGACTACGCTCTATAAAGGTGACGCACCTAAACCGTTGATTTTATCGTGCGAGGAGATAATCAGCTGTATGATCGATTCGCCGGAGATAATATATGGCATGGGTAAGTGTGCATACAACCCTCAAGCAGATAAGATAATGCTTCCTCACATAGGTGATTTTGATTCACCCGAGGAGTATTACAGTACCCTGTTGCACGAACTGATCCATTCGACAGGACATCCGAAACGGCTAAACCGGTTTACCGGCAAACGCACAGGAGAGTCCTATTCCCGAGAAGAGCTCATTGCCGAGATAGGATCGAGCTATCTGTGCGCCCTCGGAGGTATCAGCAACTCTGTCATTGAGAATCAGGCAGCTTATATCCAGGGGTGGCTAAAAGCACTGGATTCTGACCCTGCTGAGTTTATCTCCGCCTCTGCAGAGGCTGCTAAGGCTGTAGATTATGTGCTTAACCGCGGCGAAAAGGAATATATATTTCCTAACTGACAAGTATGTATTTGTTTGGCGGTGTATTATAAATTTAATTAGGCACAAATTAAATAACTACACCGCCACACTATGACAATAATCCAAATATTGAATTATTTGTATGTTAAAAAATCTTTTGCAATATTTAAGAATTAGTATTAAGCTAATTTACTAACCAAGGAAAAAATGAATAATTTAAAAGGAACGTTGTTAGGGAAAAATGTGCCGGATCAAGAATTAATATCGCTTCGTGAAAAGCACCCAAAAGGGACGGAAACCCCCAATTATTTCTATTATAAACAGAAAAGTAAAGCAAAGTGCTACAATAAATTTTTCAGACGCTACACTGATGAAACCCAGGAGAAAAATTCAGATACTTTATCGGGAGATACTCAATTACAATACAAGGCATCCACTACTAAAATTGATGAAATACTTACTTTAAAACCATATCTTACGGAGGTTGAAATCAGTGGAATGTTAAAAACCTCTGATATGGATGAATATCTTAATTCCAAAGAGAATAACTATATTCTTGTATCTCCTCCAAATTCCGGTAAAACGTCCAGTCTATTATCTTCGCTGATAAATCATAAGAAAAAGTTTATCTATCTCGTTCCATTACGATTGTTGGTGAAAGAACTTAAACATAGTATTAAGAAAAAATATCCTAATGCATCAGAGCAAATAGCATTTCTGGAATATGGAAGTTATTCTGATTTGAAGGGAATTATGTTCAAATACGACTCGTTTATCGGCACATATGACTCGCTGATAAAGTTAGAATCCGTTATCTCTAATAGACACGAATACATTTTGATCGTTGATGAATGGCATAAACTAATTTCTGATTCTGATTACCGCCCAGCAGTTAGATTTGTTAATAGCTGTTTGTATAAATACGGAAAATGTCAAAAACCACATTATTCCCCAGTTTCAGGATCACCATATTCCCCACCTAAAAATTAGTTTAGCGATTCAAAAGATAGCATAAAAACTACTATCTAGCGCTTAATTTTTGAGTCCATTTTTCTTTCTGTACGACTCTCC
>CAIMOS010000267.1 GCA_903843135.1 uncultured Ignavibacteriales bacterium
CATATCACGGTCTTTATCTTTTTGAGCAAGCACTTTTGCAGTATAATCAAAATCGCGGTATGAAAAAGCCGGGGACATACACATAGCTTTTGAAAACACATCATTATGTTCCCACAACAGCATAAAAGAAATGAGCCCCCCCATTGACGAACCGCCGGTTGCCGTGTTCTCTCTGCCGGGAAGCGTCCTGTATTTCATATCAATCATAGGCTTAAGCGTCTCCGTAATAAACCGCATATAGCTCTGCCCGGTATCGTTATCGCTGTATTCGATGTAACGCGCCTGAGTATTATATATTCCAACAATAATGAATGGCTGCGTTATCCCGTTTCTGATAAGGCTGTCGGAAGTTTCATCGAGCTGCCAGTCGCGCCCGAAAGAGGATAACGCCGGATTGAATAGATTCTGTCCGTCGTGCATATATAACACGGGATAACGTTCATCCGGGTTCTTGTAATAGTCGGGAGGAAGCCAGATCACAATGTCTCTTGGCCGCACTCCGGTACCGCTGACGTTACGGATGAACTCAACTGTGCCCGTCACCGTGTCGGGCGGTGTGTATGCGCCGCCGCCGTTTCGCCACATTTCAATTCTTGTGAAAAAGACAGTGTCCTTGGTTACGGTCAGTGTAAAATCGGAAGGTATTTCTCCGGCTTTATAAACTGCTTCCTTCTCCCAGGAGCCCTTGGTAAACTTGAAAGCCAGTTCTGTCCCTGCCGGAAAAGTGCAGGTGATTTCCCGGTAACTTGCGCTGATCTTATTCAGCTCAATTGCCCCGGGGCTCCAGTCGCCGAGTTCGCCCTGGTTGCCGGCAATGAACACTTTTTCGCTGTCATTTAGGTTGTGTGCCTCCACGCGGAATGTAACCGTAAATGTCTGCGCGTGAATGGCGATGGTAAGGAGGAATATGGCCAGAAATATTTTTTTCAATTTTATTCTCATTAAACAAAAATCAGTACTATTAAATTATATAATCTATCGATAAGATTAAAAATCGACGATCAACTTAATTCCTTCATCCGGTTCGCGGAATGCATTTCGTGACCGGAGATAAATGTAAAAATCATCATAGCTTTCGAAGCTGAGACCGGCGCTGAATCTGTGCGCTTTTGACATCATTTCAACATAAGGCGCGGGGTCTTTTTGACGTGATAATTTTTTCAATGCCAGCAAATAGTCCTCCCGGTAAACAGTCGGAATAATAATTTTACTCTGGTTTCGTGAAGTCAGTTCCGCGTTCATCATAATCCGCGCGATACGTCCGTTGCCGTCGGTGAATGGATGCACTTCGCTGATCAAAAACTTCATATACGCGGCCCTCGAAAAAGGGTCCGAAAGGACTTTTAAATAATTAAATCCCCTTTCCAGCGTTCCCTGAACAAGTTTTGTATCCACAAAACTCGTGTCACCCGCACGGTTATTAAGAGTCTTAAATTCCCCCGGATTTCTTTCAGGGCGCGCTGACATTAATATTAAGTGACGCTTTTTCAGTATGGTCAGCAATTCGGTTTCGTTTTCAGCTGTCCGGGACATTTCTTTTCTGTCGGAGGCAATAAAATATGTGCCAAGAATGTCGTGTGAATCTCCGCCGCGCGACGGAAGAGGAATGCCGGTCTCAATTATCTCCCTCGCTTCAGAAACCTCAAATACGGTGCCTTCGATATAGTTCGAAAAATATGATTCAAAGAAGGCAAAGTAACGATATGAGTCGAAGGAAATATTTTTCTCCGGATACTCCGCAAAAGTTTTGCCGTACAAATAATGAAAAAGCACCTCAAACAGTTCTAATCTGTGCCTGTCGTATGGCTTTCCCGCCGAACGTGATGCGGCAAGATCTGATTTTAATATCTTAGACGGCTTGGTGCGTAGTAAGGCGCCGCATATTTTGTTAAGCTGCTCAAACTCTTTTTCCAGTCCAAGAACCGGCGCTAATCTCTTCGCTTTATCCCTGAGACTGTTCAGTGCTGTTTCGCCTTTTATTCTGAGTATGTCATCAAGTTTTTCTTCAATTTGAAGAGTTCCGATTGTCTTGGAATCAGGGCCTGATTTTTTTGAGATTTGCAAATTTTCCAGGAACCTTCTTGGCTCCGATGAGACAAAAAGGCCGCCGATCATCTTACTGTCCTCTTCAACGGGCCCCTTTCCGGAAAGAAAATTAATAGTTATACCGGGCAGATTAATTTTTTTTGTATAAGAATATGTTACAAATATCTGATTAGTGTGGGTGGGTTTAAATTCAAAGGCAGAGCGGTGACTTAAAACTGAACCGGGATAGAGAGCTCCCAGTATCTCGAGGATGTTTCTTCTGATAATATCTGACGGATCATCCGTGAAATTTGATGTATATATTCTCCGCGCGATTTTCCGGATTTCTTTTTTTTTAAGAAATCGCGATATTTTATAAGCTTCATTAGGAAGCGATGAACTAAAAATTAATTCACTCATATAAAAAAATTTCCAGGATAAATGAAATCACGCTGGTAAATTATAAAAATCTTCCAATATAACCAGCTATTTTCTGAAAAATTTCTAAAATAACGGCTTATTCTGAAAATTTTCCATAATAACCCCTGTGTTATAAAGGGCAGATTTGATTATTTCCCGTCGCATCAGTCCATAGCATAGTATAATTTCCAACACTCCCCCTGATACTGTTACTGGCACTGATACTGTCACTGATTCTGAAACTGACACTGATTTTGACCCTGTTACCTGTTTTC
>CAIMOS010000268.1 GCA_903843135.1 uncultured Ignavibacteriales bacterium
TGTTTATGAGGTCGTATTTAAATGCCGCTATTCCTTCAGCCTTTGTGCCGGGCGGAGGAGCAACGGTTGTATCATCAATTTCGTAACCGGTCATCGTAATATCCTGCCTTTATAGAGCGAGAATGAATGTTGTTCTTTGTGTCGTGCTTTTCTACATCTCGAAGATATTTATGACGGGATACTTTTTAACCTTTAACACGCCTTCGAGGTTGATGATCTTCTTCTCGATGATCTTATCTATCTCGCTGAACTGTGTTCCGTAAAGCATAAGGACCATAGTTGAATGGCCGGAGATATAATCACAGTAAAGAACATTTTCAGTCAAACGCAAAACAGGGTAGAGGTTCGTGAGATATTCCCTGTCAACATCGATAACAACATAAGAGCAGACAGATTTTTTGTTATCGCGCTGCCTGTTCATTCCCGGCATATCTTCGAACATTGTTATGCCGGCCGCGTTAATTATCTCTTTTATGTTTTCGCTCAGGACCGGAACGCCTACGGGGAGATAATCGGATTCCTTTATACCGCGAAGCGATAGGATGCTCTCTTTGTAATATTTTTCACAGGCGTCCGCACTGTCCGTCTGGATCAGCAGAAAGATATCCTTGTCGCCTTTAACCGCGTCGCAGTAAAGCGTGTTCTCCATATAATAAAGTTTCTGGTAGAGGGCAAAGAAGTCAGTATTGTCTGCCGCGGAGATAAGCGCGTAAGCGGAAACGGATTTCGCCGTGTCCTTTTCGTGGATGTGCGTTTCTTTTTTATGCGGATGTGTTTCGAGCACAGATTCGATTTTATAAGAAAGCGTCCCCGCGTCAAAAGGTTTTTCAAGAATCCCATCGACCTGCAGATCTTCTATTTCGGAGAGATCGAGATCGTTATAATAACCGGTGATGTAAAACATGGTAGTATCGGGATATTTGTTCCTGATGATCCTGCCAAGTTTCTTTCCGTTTATGTCGGGAAGCTGGATATCGAGGATCACAACATCCAGGTCGATATCGTTCTGTTTATAAAGTTCAAGTTTGTTCAGCGCGGCGAGGCCGTTTTCGCACGGCTCAACATCGTAGCCGTACTGATTAAGCCCCAGGCTCAGCGATCTTCTCAGCGCGGATTCGTCATCGACCAATAAAACTTTTTTTTGCATTGTATACTCCGTTATAAATTCTGGTTACAGAGTGCAAGAATCGTTCCACGGAAAAGGAAGCGTTTTTGGAGGGGAAAACGAGATAATATATTTTGGTATAAAAGGGCGGGTGTTAAAGGAATTTACACCGAATTGCTAAGTCACTGTAAATAAATTAGTTAAGAGGTGTAAAAATATTTAACAACAAACGGCCGGCCGGGATGTCAGTAAGACAGGCGGTTGGTTTTATCAAGGAACAGCTTCAAATATTCAGTCTTGATTTCATTCGGTAAAAAAGATTTACTGATGATTTGTTGAACGCCGGTTTTCTTTTTGTTGTATTCCTCCATAAATTTTTTCGCCCGGGAAGAAGGAATGTTAAGCCGTTTTGCAAATTCCAAAAAATCCGCAGCGGTATATTTAGTCCCGTGTTTATAATTTTCGCTTTGAAAATCATCCGCGAATAAATCCAGAGCGAGATCGGATTCAAACGGGGAATGTATCTTTGTGCAGAGAAGATCATAGGCGGGGGTCAGCAAATAATCGCCATACTCCTCGTTGCGGTATAATGAGAAATTTTTCAGATGGGCGTCGCCGTTGCTGAAAACGTAATTAAACAGAACAAGCCTGAAAAATTTTTCGAGTTCAATTGCCGATGCTGCCACATAGCGCGAAATCAGCCTTGCGATACCTTCATAGCTGTATTTATATTTATACTCCGCGCCGTCTGTTTCTTCGGTGAGGCCCGCTATCTGAGCAAAGTCTTCAACAATATATCTTGCGCCTGAAGGCGAAAAGTCAAACCTTCCGGTGATATATGCCGGGGCGCCGTCGGCAAAAGAAACCATTGTATTTGCCGCTGTTTCAATTCCGAACAATTGCCGAGCGATCTGCATTGTTAAATGCTCATTTGCCGGCACTGTGTCTAAATGAAATAGGCTGCCGTGGGGAACCGGCTTCAGAATATATTCTCCGCCAGCATCTGAAAGCACAAATCTGTTTTTTTCGAATTTCAGCAGGTGCTTTATTTGGGCCCCCGATATTGACAATCTGCCTGCGTGCTTTAGTTTATACTCAGTGAATTCCGGAAGAGAAAATTGGAGAACGGGATTTATTTTTCTTCCACCCGTCAGTTCGTTCGTGCATCTTCTGCAGAATGAAGCGCTGCTTTCCCGGAGACACCCGAGGCAAATCCCTTTTTCCATCTATGCTGCACTCACTGTTATCGCGCCGATTGTTTCAAGCGCTGCGGTCTCGGTAAGTATCCGGAAATAATCATCGCGCCCAATGTTAAGCGCTTTGCAGAGGATTTCTTTATTTTCTCCTTCTGATAATAAACCGAAGAAAAACGGAAATAGCGTTTTCGATTTGTACGGCTCTTTCTTTTTGGGAAGAGTAAGGCTGACAGCGGGGAGATCCCCATTGGCCACGTAATCATCAAAATATGCAAAGGTGTAACCATCCGGATTTTTAGTAAGTTCACCGGCCGGTGTTCCGTTATAATAAACGATGGCCCTCATATTAACACCTCGTGCCGATATTTATGTTCAGGCCCAGCGCCTGAAGGACTTTGATCAGTTGTCCCAGCGTAGGATTTCCCTCTCCGGATTCGATGGTTTTCAGTCCGCGCAGAGAAACACCGGAGATTTCCGACAATTGTGTTTGAGTAAGTTTTAAGAACTTTCTCCGCTTTGCGATTTTTCGGCCAATATCAACGATATCATTCATAAATAAGTGTAGTATAATGCATTTATGGCGGCAATTTAATAAAATTGGAGAGGAAAAGCAAGTTTAAGTGCAATAATACGCACTTTTTGAGGTGGGCTTCAGACGGCTAAATTGTGGTTATTTTATTACTTTGGATGAATTGCGTTCAGATCCGTTTATATCAGCATCCTGTAATCTTTTTCTTCGAGAAGATCGATTATAACATTTGTGTCAGTAAACGATTTCTGCTTTATTTATACTTCTTATCCAAATGACGGAGATATTCCTCTTTAAGATTTATATCCCTCGGAATTCTAACCTTTTGAGATAAGCTCCTTACGAAAGGCGTAATCTCGATTTCGAATTTTCCGTTTTTTTCCCGGGTAGAATGATTTGTTTTTTTTCTCATTGTTGTGAATGCGAATTATTAAGCTATTTTAATTTTAATATAAACGAAATCATCGGCAGCGTTTACCGGCAGAACACAAATAAACTAATTTCCTGTTAGACTATAGCCGCAAGCTTTAGGGTTTTTAACTTACGCCGGAATCCTGAAGCCGGTTCAATTCTTCCACGAACCGTTTAAGCGCGGCTTCATCAAATCCCTTTTCCTTCGCGGCGTCTTCCAGTGTTCCCCAGATCGGTTCGCCGCAGGCGAGGCATTTGATCCCTTTGTGCATAAGGTATCCGACGGAATCGGGGATTTCCCGGACCAGGTCTTCGATGAGAATATCTTTAGTTATCAGCTTTTACTTCCTTTTTCTTTTTACCCGGCATCACCAGAACATACGCGAAGAACGCGCCGTAAGCCGTGCTGAAATAAGGATTGCTCTGGATAGCGCAGCCGTTATTGCAGCCGATAAAATAGTAGTAAGAATAACCGACAATGCCGCCGACAAGGACCCAGGAGTATCTTATATGTTTTTTTATGAATTCAGCCATAATAATTTGTTTGTTTTTGAAATTTGATGAAAGAAACGGTAAAAAGGTTCAGGTACCGGCACGAGACCCCGGGCCAATAAAATAAACAACTAATAATTTCAATTTATCACAAATTATCGTTAATTTTTATCCGTGAGTGATTATAAAAAAATAGAATATTGGATCGAAATCTCGGACTATGACTTCAGCACGGCAGAAGCAATGCTTGAAACCGGCCGGTTTTTATATGTCGGCTTTATGTGTCATCAGTCGGTCGAAAAATTATTAAAAGCAGTTTTTGTTGCGGTTAAATCTGCTACTCCGCCATTCACCCATAGTCTGATTGATTTGGCAAAAAGAGCCGGTATATATGATGATTTTTCACGGGACACACAAGATTTCCTTGATTATCTGCAGCCCCTGAATATTCAGGCGAGATATCCCGCCCACAGGATAAGCATTAACAAATCACTTAACCGCGAAAAGTGTCAGGAAATTATTTCAAACACAAAATTGTTTTCGTTGTGGATACAAGAGAAATATTTGAAAAAGTAAAAGTTTTTGCCGAGACAGCAGCAAAAGAATTTGATATTCAAAAAGTAGTGCTTTTTGGTTCTGTTGTAAGAGGAGCGTTTAATGAATATAGCGATATAGATGTAGCGGTAATAGTCGCGGAATCCGATATAGATATACTTGAGTCAGAATTCAGGTTGTATAAAATGAGAAGGAATATAGACCACAGGATCGAACCAATTCTGTTCGTCGGGACAGTGGACGACAGCGGCTTTTTGGAAGAGATACTTAAAAACGGAAAGGTTGTGTTCGGGGCCGCATAGCCCGATTAGCGCCGGTTTAATCCGATATTCCCTTAACGCTCAAACACGCATAACATTTTTTGTTATGAACACAAACAACACCGCCGCACTTGGGGCACATCCATTTTTGTATCCCGGTTCTCACAAAGGAACGCACCCCTGATCTTATTATGCTATTCAGGTTCTCGATCATACTCATATTATATTTTGTGCGGTAACGCTTGTCGAGGTGTTTAACCGCGGCACAGGGAAATTCTTTGCAGGAGAAGCAGAAGCGCGAAGCGAGTTTTGAGCAGGAGCGGATCTTGCATCGAAGAATGGAGACAGGTTTGCCGGAGTCAGAGGTTCTGCAACCCGGGCATTTGTTTTTCTGCCGGAGATAAGCATAACAAACACCGCAGTTCATTCCGCACGGCGCGATAAGTTGTGTCTTTGTAAGAGAGCGTGTTTTCATAAAACGGAAATATTAATCAGGTAAGTTTAACAAATCCCAAAATGATAAAACAATAGTTTTTATAACAATATATTTCATTCTGAAGGAGACCGGTCAGACATCCCGGATGTATTATATAACCCAGAATCAGACCGCCATAAATTCAAGGCAGCAAACAGTATGTTATAAGGTGCAGCGCAAAAGGAAAATAACTTTTTCAATTGAATTTTATCAGCCGGATTGCTTATCTTATAAATATCAATAACCTTAATTAATTTAATGGAAACAAACATATATCTTCAGATCATAAAACAATTGCCCGCGCTGAGCGAGGAAGAGAAGAAGAAACTTTATGTTGAACTTTCCAAAATGGTTCATATGAGGGCAAACAGGCCAAAAAGAAGTATTCTTGAGCTGAGGGGCCTGGGGATGGAGATTTGGAACGGAATCGATGTAGACGAATACATCTCGAAGGAAAGAGAATCTTGGAATCGATAAGCAGCCTTTTGGGGAAGACAATAGGGATCGATACCTCTCCAATAATATATTTTATTGAAAAAGGAGAGAAATTCTACAAATTCTGTGATGACCTGTTTCGTGAAATTGACAGGAAAAATATACGGGCAGTGACCTCGGCACTAACCATAACCGAAGTACTGGTCAAGCCGATGAAAATGGGGAATGTCAATCTGGCCAGAGAGTATAAGTAAATACTTTTGGGTTCTGAAACCCTTGAAGTGACTGGGGTAAATGCAGAAATCGCCGAACAGGCAGCTATATTAAGATCCAGATATAACATCATTACTCCGGATGCAATTCATCTCGCCACCTCACTTTACAGCAACGCTCACCGCTTTATTACAAACGACCGGAAATTGAAGTCTGTTAAAGAGATAGAGGTCTTGTGTGTCGAGGAGTTTCTCTGATGCAGAAATCAGCCTAACCCAGCTTTTGTAAAATATCTTTCAGCTTTTCAAGTTTTCCGCGGAGATCGGCCTGCTTCTCTTTTTCTTTTTCGACTATATTAACGGGAGCGCTGTTAACAAAGCTCTCGTTGGAGAGTTTCTTCTCAACGCCAACCAAAAATCCTTCCATCTTCTGTATTTCTTTCTGCAGGCGCTTTCTTTCCTCGTCAAGATCGATGAGCCCTTCGAGCGGAATGAATAACTCGCATCCGCCCACAACGGCAGAAGCGCTTTTGTCAGGTTTTGGAAGTGTAGGGCTTACCTCAACGGATTCAGCTTTTGCAAGCTTTTTGATATAATTATTGTATTCTTCCGGAAAAGCTTCAGCTTTGAGTTTAAGATGAATTAAGCGTGAAGGCGGAATGTTCATTTCTCCGCGAATGTTTCTTACGGCTGTAATAATATCCATTAACAGGGTCATCCGCTCTTCGACTTTTGCGGAGATCAATTTCTCATCTGCAACGGGGAGCTGCGCGAGGGAAATGCTTTCACCGGCCTTGCGCGTTTTGATCAGATGCCAAAGTTCTTCGGTGATAAACGGCATAAACGGATGAACAAGCTGCAATAACTTTTCAAACAGGTCAAGCGCGCGCGTAAGCGCTGCGGATTTTACCTCTTCATCTCCGCTGTAAAGTTTGTTTTTAATGAATTCAACATACCAGTCGCAGAAATCGTTCCACACATAAGAATATACGAGCTTAATGGAGTTGTTAATTTCAAA
>CAIMOS010000269.1 GCA_903843135.1 uncultured Ignavibacteriales bacterium
GACCAAGTTGGCACTAAGTTGGCACTAAGTTGGCACCAAGTCAGGCCTAAGTTGGCGCTAAGTCAGGAGGAAGTCCGGAAAGTTCTCTTAAACACGCAAAATCCGGTTTCAATTGCTTTTTTGATGAAATTATTTGGGTGGAGGGATAGATCCAAATTCCGTTTGAAATTTATTAGTCCGTTTCTTGCCTTGGATTTGGCTAGTATGACTAATCCGGATAAGCCAAACAGCTCTAAGCAAAAATATCTGATTACTGAAAAAGGAAAACTCCTCCTTGATGAACTTGAGACTGAATACTCCCTTCGTTCTCCGGGGAGTATCTCCGCGAATTCCCCTCAGGAGGAACAGGATCGGAGCGGTCTCACGTAATGAGACTCTACTTAACCGCCGGCTATTATCTCCACTCCAATCATCTCTCCGGTATGATTAAATACGCGCTGGATAATATTGATAAACCTCTCATCGCCAGCAGCGAATTTGTGGACGCCCTTGGTATCGGTCCGCGCAATGTTGAAGGCCTCCGCGTTGTTTTGGTTGAAATGGGCATCCTCAATTCACGAAAATTTACTCTTACAACTTTTGGTAAGTACGTCGCGCTTCACGATCCCTATTTTGATAATCTCTCAACACTCTGGATCTCCCACTTTAACATCTCCGCCAATCCTGATAATTTTGTATGGCATCGCTTTTCTAAAGAGATTTTCTCTCAGGTTGATAATTTTACCCACGAGGATATTTATTCGTTTTATCCCGATGTTGCGGATTTTAATAAAGGCAGAAGCGCCCATAAAACGATGCATAAGGAAGTGAAGGCGCTCCTCGATGCTTACTCCACAAAAGTCTTTAAAAACCTGAAACTCCTTATTAAGGATAATAAATCCCGATTTTATAAAGGCAATCCTTCTTCGGTGGATCCTGTCGCTTTTCTTTATTGCCTCCTCAGGTACATAGAAAATAAAAAAATCATCGCTACCGCTCTCCCTGTCCCTGAGATTCTCTCTGATAAGGATAGTCCGGCTCAGCTCCTTTTTCTTGATGAAATTGCCGTCTCAGCTATTCTCAATAGCCTTCACAGCCACGGCTTCGTCAGTCTCGAAAAATTCGCCGACCTTAACCAGGTCCGCTTTCCTAATACCCTTAGTTACGATTCTATACTGGTCAAAATATATGGGGGGATCTCCTGATGCGGAGTTTTATTAGGTTTTTTAACTCTCTTAAAAGTCAGCGTTACTTTTCGATTATCATACATTCCGCTCCCGGTACCGGACTTTCCCGTTTCGCTTCGCGGGCGGCTGATCAGCTTAATGCGGATTATATTAATCTTCAGGATTTATTCCTTAATGATCACGAATTTAAAAATAAAATTCCCGGTTTTTCCTATGAAGATCTTCTCTCTTTCCTTAAGCTGAGAGTTAAGTCCGGAAAACCCATCTTCCTTGATAAAGTTGATTTCCTGATTGATACCTGGCGGGAGGATAATCTGAAGGCTCTTCTGAATTTATTGCGCCGGCAGTGGGATACATCGTCCAAAACCTTTAATGTTCCGCTCGTCGTATTTGTTGAGTCCGCTCCTTGGTTGGAGGGGATTAATATAAAATTTTCTGATGGTGGTTCTAAAATTTTTAAACTCTCTCAATTTAATGCTTTATAGCGTGGAGGTTAATCATGGCAAAAATTAAAGAAGTGGTTAAAATAAGCGGTGGTTATACGGATGTTGTTGATCTCACTCAACAATTTTCTGATCCGGAGGCCAATTCTCAGCTTATGGAAAAATATCGCCCCATCAAAGCTCATCGCGATGCCTTTGCTGAATTGGCTAACTCGCTTAATCAAAAAGATAAACGTTTTTATTTTCTTTCCGGCTCTTATGGAACCGGCAAGTCGCATCTCTGCCTTATGGCAGCCAACTACTTCGCGAATTCATCTCTCTCCCCGGAAATGTCTGCCTTTTTTCAAAATTACAAGGATGCACAGCAAGCAGTTAAACTTAAGCCTGGCGAGCAGCTTGACGAAACCCTTGCGGCGGTTTTACAGGCGCGCAGGAATGAGGGGGCATTTCTCGTGGCAATCTGCAGGCACGGCCTTAATCTGGAGTTCGAGGGTACCATCCTTCGCGCGCTGCAGGAAGCGCTCGCCGGTACTGGTGTTGAACTTAATACTCATTTTAATGAAGCTGTCCGTAAGATTCAGCAATGGGATAAGGACAGACAGAACCGGCCTCATTTTAAAAATCTTGTTGAATATCTCGATTCCAATCACAAAGGCCTGACTGTAGAGGAACTTATTAAAGGCCTTCGCGAAAATCGCGAAGAATCATTCAAAATTTTTAAGGATTCTTTTAGCGAAATCACCACGGCGGATTTTACTTTTAGCAGAGATAATCTCCTCGACATTCTTAAAGATGTCCTCTCTGATGATAATTTTAAATCTAAATTCCGCGGGCTTCTGATTATTTATGACGAATTTGGTTACGCGCTTGACGATAATAATGTCCGTTTAAGCGAAATGCAGGAATTTGCTCAGTTCTGTGCTAACAGCAATCAAAAACACCTTCCTGTCATTTTTATTGGAACCGGCCATAAGGCTTTTCGTAATCACGGGAATGTCGGCGATGCGGTCCATTATGATACTATTGTAGATCGTGTCAAGGAAGTTGGCCTCCAGACTCAGGGTATGGAAGATATTATCGGGGCTATTGTCTCACCTGAGACATCCCACCCCGCTTGGGAAAACGAGATTGCCTCGAAACCTGCCATATTTCAATCCCTCGTCGCTGGCGCTAATAGACTTAACTTATTTAACTGGCTTCGTGCACCTGTCCTCGAAAATAATATAGTCCGGAATATTTATCCGCTCCACCCGCTCGCCACTTTTGCTCTCCTTCATCTTGCGCGCGAGGTCGGTGCCGAAAATCGCTCTCTTTTCAGATTCTTTTCTCCTAAAGTTGATCCTGAAACGGGGGAGTGGGTTGATATTGATAAGTTTTCTTACCCTTGGTTCGTTTCTGAAAATAATATCTCGTCTCCGGGTGGTCTTAATCTTTATACAATGGATCTCCTTTCCGATTACTTTAAAGATGGCCTTTCTTCAGATAACAAAAAATTGAATCCTAACATTAGGCAGTCACTTAAAAATTTTGAGGAGTCTCTTCGTTTCTTAAATAATTATGTTGCGCGCGAATTTGAAGAGCAGCTCCTTAAAAAGGAGGATCTTGATGATTTGTTCATTAAAGTCCTTAAAACTATTCTGATTTTCGAATCAGTTTCATCTGAACGATTACATCTCCCGGCTACCTTTGAAAATATCTGCTTTGCCCTTAATGCTGTCTCTAAAATCGAAAAAGATTCTGTTGAGAGCCGGCTCTCTCTTCTTGAAAAAATTAACGTTATCTCTGTAGCCAATAAAGTTTATGAGCTGCGTAAAAGCGATGCTAAGGATATTCAACGCTTGGTAGATGACCTTAAAGCCGATCCTAAAAACCATCCGGCCTCCCTCCTGGATGCTTTCCTCAAATATCGTCCTCTCACGCCCGAGGAAAAATTTATTGAGGCAAAGGATTATAACACAACCTTTAGCGAAGATAAACGCCTTCTTACTCTTCTGGTTAATCCTTCTCAATTAGAACAAAAATCTGTTGTAAAGGGTGTTGAACTTAACTTCTTTGAGAAATGTGTTGCTGATCGCGTGGATTCTCTCCTTCGTCCGGACGGCTACGATGGTACCGCGGTCTTTGTTTTTTGTCAGTCCGATGACCAGATCAGCGAAGCTAAAAGAATGCTCAAAATTAGTAAGTGTGTCGAGGTTGTCTCTTCTGTTCCGGTCAAACCTTCAAATATCCTTAATGATATTCTCACTCTCATTGCTCTTGACATCATCAAAGCATCAGCGGATTATAACAATTTCTCAACTTTGGAGATTGCTCAATTCAATGAAATTTCAAGAAATGCGTTAAACTCTCTCGATGCAGAAAAGGAAAAGTGGTTTAATAATAAGAATCTTGTTTGGTTTACCGTGGATGGCAACACGCTTCAGGTTAACGCTTCCAAACAGCATGATATTGCCAATAAAATTATTGAAAATAAATTTTCTTCTTTCAGAAATAAGAAAAATTTCCCTGATTTCAGTAAATCCCATATCAACATCTCTTCCTCTAATAAAAGAATTCTTAATGAGGCAATTGAGACACTTATGGATCTGTCTAGAAGTATCGTTATCGAAAATGGCCTCCCCGATAATCGTGGCGCCGTTAAATACCTTTCAAAATGTTTTGTTAATAATCAGGTTATTCGCTTCATCAAGGAAGAAAACAACAAGCGCTATTTTGAGCCCGAAACCGATCGCTCCAAATTCGTTGCGGTCTTTCCCGCTTATGAAGTAATGCTGCGCGATATTGAATCCTCTGCCGGTAAAGGCTGGCTCAATTTCAATTCTTTTATTCGTCCATACTATGAAAAATACGGCCTCGGGCAAATCTCTCTTATTCTGTTTTTCCTTCTCGCCCGGAGAACTTTTGGGGACTCTCTTAGGCTTAAGAAGAACGCACCCGACTACGTTGACCTTAACTTCAATGATGCTTCTGTCCCTTTCTCCCTTATCTCAATGGAATATAAAGATGCTGTCTTTAAGTACGAACCTGTCAGCGCTGAACAGAAAAATTACTATACAATTCTTTATAACATTTTTAATAGCGCATCTGCCCTCGCCGGTAATGTATATACTCTGGTTGAGGCTCACTCGGCAATTTCTGACTGGTGGAGAACTTTACCTAATCTCGTTAAAATCCCTTCTTTCTGCAATAAGGATTTAACGCCTCTTCATAAACTCTTTCTCACTGCCCAGTCGGCTGATCCTTATACTTTCATAAAAAAGAATTTAATGGAAGCGCTCGGTCTTGAGGAAAACGAACTTCTCAACCGTTCAAAAATTGAATCTATCAGGCTTCGTCTTACCGGGTTCAAAAATTTTGTTGAAGAACTCGAAGAATCGAAAAAAAATTCTATTCGTGAAAAACTTAAAGAAATGTTTAACGCTGAGACTCTGGCCGACCTTGATCTTTTTGAAGCAATCCGTGGCTGGCATAATTCACTCGATAAGCATCAGCGCGATCATATCTCCTCATTTCACGACAACGATTCCAAACCTTTGGTGAAGAGAATTAATTCCGTTTCTAATCAATCCGAGTTTATATTCAATATTCTCCCTTCTGATTATGGCTTGGGTAGTGTTATATCTTGGGAGTCTGATAAGACAGTTATTTTTATTGATAAGATTCGCTCCGGAAAAAAGAAGATCGAAGAAAATGCGTCGCGGGTCGGTGGTGTCTCGATTCAGCCGGACAATTCAGCCAATATGGAAACTAACTTTATTCGCCACAAAGGCGGTTTCGATATTACCGTTACTCCCGAGAATAATGACGATGTTATATATTTCACTGAGGATGGCTCGGATCCTTCAGATGAAAAAAGTCAGCGAAAAAAAATAAAGAAAAATGAAAAAATTTCTGTAAAGGGTAATAAAACCATCAGGTTCGTGGTTCAGGAGCCGGGTGGCCAATATGGCGCTCCTAGATCATATACGGTCATTGATGAGTCTGATAAATGCAGAATTCAGCGCGCTCATCTTGGTTTTAAGGGTGAGGAGCAAATAACCTTCATCTTTCCAGCCGATCCGAAAGACGTCGAAATTTCACTTAAATCTTTTATTAATGAGATTATTAACTCAAATGTAATTACAAAGAAAGATCTTGATACGCTCCTTAAAAAAATTATGAAGGAAGTTAATTCTTAATTTATGGTTAATATCATCGAAGATACTTCCGGCCTTTTAAGGGATCCCTCTTTTACCTATCTGGCTGATTATTCCGGATATATCCCTTTTTACAAACTTATTCAGGAATCCCTGGATGCCGGCAGCAACCTTACAGTTGTTGTACGCAGTTCCTCAGTCGCAGCTTGGTTTGGTAAAATGAAATTGCGCTATCCGCCTGAACTGTTTCAGATTATACGGGTTACATATAGGACTTATCTTATTGAACAGTGGGGCATTGAGATTCCGGTAAAATATTCTGATAATGATCTTAGCCAATGTGATCTCATAAATTTGGACCGTCAGCCGGCACGCTTCGTATCTTTCGAAGATTTTATTCTTTCATACTTCTACGGCGCCGTCTTTGCGAATCGTATATTCACTCCTTCAATGATCGTGCCGCTTCTAAATTCTTTTGATTCTTCCCGCTGGAAAACTAATTCAGATTATTCTCTTCTAAACACCATTTATACCCAGCGACTTGCTGATTGGCGTTCCCGCCTCCGCGATGATGCTCTTTCTGTTATCCTAGAACGCTTTACCAATGATTTTGATGACCTCCTTACTTCGCTGATGATTTTCAAAGTTCTTCGCTCGAAAATCTATGATAAACTTGGAACTATTGTTCTTAAAAAAGATTTCGATATTTTCTCTTCATTTAAGCTGAATCTTAATGATATTTCTGTGGATATTTCCCGCTTCGGTAATGTGATCGATCAGATTAAAATACACCTTAACACTATTTCCCCTCCGGCTGACGCTGAATCCCTCAATACATTTCTATATTCTATAAGCGGCCTTGTTGTGCCTGAATTTGATTATGTGGAAGATGTGCTGAAGAGAAATCCCGCTTTGGTTTCAAACTCGTTGATTCAGATAATTAAATCTGTCTTCTTGCCAATTCAGTCTAAAATTGCCAGGAGAATAGATGCTCTTTACCGGCTTATCATCCCTGAAAAACCTATTCGCCTGGAACCGGATGCTTCTCTCGATTTTGTCAAATCTTGGCTTGTTGATAGGTATTTGCCATTCCTTAAATGGCTTTTGCATAATAACAAGCACGATCGTGATTTCCTCGCCATTGGCGATTCATTTTCAGAGTGGCTTTATAATAACTGGTTGAATATTAAATCTAATTCCCGGTCTCTTGTTTCAAATTGGCTCTATAATAATTCTGCCGCGTTCAGCTCCCGCGAGCGCATAAATTTGGTTATTATCGTGGACAATCTTTCCTTTTCTTTTTCTGATGATTTGTCACGATTATTCCGGGAAGCTGAATTTACCCCTGTCGCACGGGAACCATATTTTTCAATGATCCCCTCTGAGACCGGAACCTCCAAGAATTGCCTCCTCTCAGGAAATTCAAATTATGCTGATATTGATCAGCAGGGATATTCTGCAATACTCAGCAAAGGCTGGATCCCTTTTTTCGATTCCGGCAATTTTATCTATTATCCTGATTTGGATCGCCTCGAAAGATCAGAACTTGAATTGGGTAAGTCATATTTTGTGAATTATCTCGCTATCGACAATGCTCTTCATACAGACGAATCAAGCCTTGGACTTCCTCACGGTGAACATATCCCTATCCTGCTCTCAAAACTTGTTTCTCGTATTAAGGTTTTACTTGAGGAGCGTTCTATTTCGGAGAAAACATCCGTACATCTTATCTCCGATCACGGCTCTGCTTATTTTCATCCTGATTTAAATAATGAACTGGATATGAAATATTTCAAGGAACTTACTCCGCTCAGAATATCTGAACGCTTTTTATTTCTCTCCGATAAGGATTATGCGTCTTTACCGGATAACTTTAAGCACGATTGTTTCTTCCTTGATAAAAAACGCTTTGGGCTGCTTAATCATTGCCTCTGTGCGCGGCGTGGTAATACATTTAAGAAATATTCTTCCGATTCCTTCATTCACGGCGGATTGCTCCCGGAGGAAATTGTTGTCCCGCACCTCCTCTTTGAGAAAGTCTCCCTGCTCGTGCGTCCCCCCATCTTGTCCCTCATAAGAAATAGATTCCGCTACCGGACAGAGGAAATTGAAATTCAGTTCGATAATCCCAATAGCGTCCCGTTAGAGGAGATTACTGTTAAAGTTTCTAATTCCAATGTCGAGACTAATGGTGATTATTTCTCTTTTATCAAGCAATCTTCAAAATTAAGTTCCAGGTTCGCCGCTAATTTTAAAAAAGCAGCCGACCCTGCTGATTCTTTAAATCTTTCTTGCAGAGTTTCTTTCTCTGCCGCAGGACGGCAATATGTTCACGATTATAAGCTCCCGGTTACAATGGTCTCGATGGTTGAACTTAAAGACAATACAGTTTTTGATATTTAATAGGATTTAATTATGAAATCTTTTGAACAAAAGGCTATGGATGCTTTTTCTGACATCATCATTAATAAAGGCCTTATCCATACTGCCGGTTTTGGCAGCCGTGCAATTCCCACTTACGTAGGAGAGTGGATTATCGCTCATTATAATAACGATGAGGTACAGTTAAATAACAACAGCCGGGATAAGATCGCCAAATTCATTCAGAAATATGTTCCGCCCAAAGGTGCTAAGGAATCTGTTAAGAACAAACTTCTTCAGCAGGAAGAGGTTCAGATTCTCGATAATTTCTCGGTCTTTGTTAATTTACAAAAAGGGGATCGATACCTCAATATTCCGTTTCTCGATGAACCTGCCGCTTTTGTTGCCCCTCAGGTTATTCAGGACAATGAAATGCTATTCAGCAGCGGCCTCTGGGGTGTTGGCACTCTTTTTTATATTCCCCCTTCAGATGAAAACCCTCGCGGTCAGCTCTGGCTCCGCGATCTTAAGCCTTTCCAGATTGCTAATATTGACCTCGAATACTTTATCGAATCTAGATCAAATTTCACTACTCAAGAATGGATTGATCTGATTATCTCATCTATGGGTTTCAATCAGGACATCTATTCCGAGCGCGAAAAAGTTCTTCTCCTCTGTAGGTTGATCCCGATGGTCGAACCTCGGTACAATTTAGTTGAACTTGCTCCAAAGGGAACCGGGAAATCTTTTGTTTATGATAATATGTCCCGCTATATCGCCGTTCGTTCCGGCTCCATTTCTCCAGCTGTCCTATTCTTCAATGATGCTCGTAAAACCCCGGGTCTCATCACTAGGTACGACTGCACAGTTATTGATGAGGCGCAAAAGGTTAAAACTGATTCCTCCGGTGAACTTACCGCTTTGCTTAAATCTTATCTCGAATCCGGGAAATTTGCTCGCGGTGCTTCCGGTTCCATAAACGCCGAAGCCGGTCTCGTTCTCCTAGCTAATATTGATATTGACGAGAATCGTCAACCGGCAAATATTGACATCGGCCTTTTTCGCAATTTCCCTAACTTCCTTACCGAAACCGCTTTTGTTGACCGCTTCTCTGGTCTCCTTCCGGGTTGGGAACTCCCGCGTATTACAAAAAATTCTCCTTCTATATCTTACGGGCTTAAAGGTGACATATTCGGCGAACTTCTTCATATTATGAGAGGGGACATCTCTTATCGCGATTACGTAAAAGAGAATGCAGAAATTTTTAACTGTGATGATATGCGCGATTCTAAAGCAATCGAAGCTGCTGCCTCTGGTCTCCTTAAAATTATTTTCCCTGATAAAAATCCTTCCGAGGAAGAGTTCTATCGCTTTTGTGTTAACCCGGGCATCGAACTCCGCCAGCGCGTCAGAGATGAACTTTGCAAAATGGACAGGGAATATGCCGCGGTTTCCTTTAAATCCAAATTCCCTGATTCATTCCAAACTAATCATATCAATCCAGTTTATTATGATCCTTCCAGGTTGGATGAGATTTATATGAATAAAAATTCTGTCTCTGTGCTTCTAAGCGAACCCTCTATAGTCAAAGCTACCACTGAAGGCCTTTTTCCAGTCGAGCAGCCTCTTTTGAATAATTCTCTCGAAGAAAAAACTGTCACGATCAATGATGGCGATACTGGTTTCTCCTTCGAAAATCTGTTCCTCGATTATCTCGCTGATGCAAAAACAATTAAAATTGTAGACCCCTATATCCGCCAGGAGCACCAGATCAGGAATTTAATGTCCTTTCTCAATATGGTGGCTCCTCCCGAGGGTAATATTGAAATTTCCCTCATTACCGCTTCAGACAACGAATTCAACAAGGAAGATCAAAATAGAAAATTCGAGTTGATACAAATGGATTTACTACGTTACGGCGTAAAATTCGAATATTCCTTTGATGACAAAATTCACGACCGTTATGTTGAAACTGACTCTGGATGGAAAATTAACCTTGGCAGGGGACTAGACATATTCTACAAACCCGAAATCAAATATGGTATGGGTGAGATGGACCAGAAAAAACGGAAATGCCGCTCCTGCCAGATCATATTTCAAAAACCGAAATAGTCTTTTGTTCGGCCACTCAGTTTTTATTCTTAGGAGTGTATGGTCAGGGTACCGTATTCTTTAGCTGGCGATTCTGACAAACTCAGAATGTATCCTTATTTCGTTCTTCTCATCACTGATCAGTGTATCGATCAGTTTGACCTAATCCAAATGTCACTTTCCGGTTAGAGTATTTCATTATTATTTCTGTTAACTTCCGTGAACGGGCAATCGTATGAACACAAATCGGCTTAGCCACAACAAATGTTAGGTAAAAAAATATAACGCCCTCCCCTTATATAAATAGCGTGATCGGCTATAGAATCACACCCTTCGGCGCAGAATTATACGCCCATCTCTTCTCTTTAGTATTATACGCAAACCTTCTCCACGCCTTTTCTTGCACATACACGTTCACCCATTCAGTATTTTTTCCGTAGCCGAGCAGATAGAAGGCGCCTTCATTTTCAATCTTTATCAGTTTTTCCCTGCCGTGCTTAAACTGCCTTTCAATCAGCAATAATGTCAGGTCATCCAGACTTTTCCTCACTGCCGGCGAAAGAATTTTCCTGGTGAGATGTTTGCACAGCAAACGAATGTCCCGCCCGCTGTACTCATATCCCGGTTCTTCCCTTTCCCCGCAGGTGCATTTCATAAGCGCCGGATTATACCTTATCCCGGCTGATGCATATTCCCTGCTGCACCATTCGGGCAGCGCCGGAAGCTGATGGCAATACTCATTCTCCTTATTTAATTCCGGCGCCTTATCCAGTTTCCGGAGGTCTTCAATTACCGTTATCCCTTTTTCACCCTTTACCGATTTAAGTATCATTTCCGCCTGCTCTGCTTTTTGATCAGTACAACTTTATACATTTTAATTTCTTTCCTCTTAAACACCATTGGCAATACCGCGGAATTGTAGGAAGAGAGCATTACCATTGATCTATCATTCGGCGGAAAAGTGCAGAGCTTCAGCGCGCCTTTCGTTTTGTCCCACCGCGCAGCCACCAGGTCCCCGTCATACACAGGCGCGCTCAGGCTGATCAGAACAAGGTCCTCCGGCTGAATGAGCGGCATCATACTGTATCCGAATTCGCTGTCAACCTTTATGAAAACGTGGTCATCCGGGCTGTAATCAAGCACGTCCCCCTGGTACCACTCGGTCAGATCCACAACTTCACCCCGCCCCGCGGGGACCGCGGCTTCTATCCTGTATTCCGGCAAATGCCGTGAAACCTGCTTTTCCGGCACTGCCCCGAACAGGAGCCAGTCTATATTGCATCCGTCTGCTTTTAATTTTTCCAGTATTGATTTGCCCGGTATGCTCTGCCCGTTAAAATAACTGTTCCGTAATGACGATACTGTCGTCTCAAGATATTCGGCAGCTGTTTCAAGGTCGCTGTATTTTGAAAGCAAAAACTGCCTGAGGCGGCTGCCTGTTTCTTTTTTATCGATTTTTTCCATATAAGTAAATTACTTACTCTTTTACTTGACTGATGTAAGTAAATTACTTATTTTATAAATGAGATGCAAATAAAATTTTCAGTAAGGGAGTTATCGGAATGAAATACAACTGGCTCAATGAAGTCGACCCTGTGCTTCTGGAAGGAGACTACAGGACCATCGCGGAAAAATGCGGACTGGAGACGCTGATTACCCTTCTCAATGAATTTGAGAAATCCACGGTTTATTTTTCGAAGGGATTACTGGCCTCCGCAGTCCGCCAGTTTATAATCAAGCATAAAGAAAAATCTTCCACCTGGCTCGCAAAGGAACTGAACCTCAGCGAGCGGTATATCCAGAAGATCCTGCGCGAGCACCGCCTTGAGGAGGCCGCGCTGAAACCGATCAGGAAAAATAAAAAATACTGCTGATCCGGTTATGGTGAAGGAGGATAAGAAAGATACTCTTCGCAGATTTTATTTATTGCCCTTTTGGAGGAATTAAAGGCCCAGTTGATTGAACCTCCCTTCGATCCCGCGGAAAGGTCTCCGATCAGGAAAAGCCCCTTCACGCTGGTTTCATACTCTTCGCAAAGGACCGGATCAGGGCCGTTAAACTCAATTCCGATTAACTTCAGGAAGTTCGAAGGCGTGGTTCCGCCGAGAGCGTATACTATATAATCATAAGGCTCATAAACCGAATCATTTCCCGCGAAACTGACGGCGGGTTTCCCTTCACTCTCAATCACCCCAAGTATATCGGTGCCGGTGAGCAGTTTAACTTTACCTTCCTTCTCAAGCGCGTACAGGCTGTCCCGGTTAATAAAATTCATCCTTTTGAATTCCGTCTGCCTGTAACTAAGCGTTACGTGGTTACCTTCCTGGCTCAGATACTGGCAGTACTCGGACGCTGAATCGCCGCCGCCCACAACAAGGACATTGGAATGTTTAATCTGAACAGAAGTAACATCAAAAAGCGCCCGCTCTTTTAGCGATGCCGGAACCGGGTAGGCGGGTTTATTCGGCTTGCCGAGTATGCCGATTGCAATTGCGGTAACCTTGCTATGGTACTCCCCTTTATCGGTGGTTACGGTGAATAATCCGGTTTTAAAATCCTTATTTATCTTCCAGACCGCTTCTTCGTACTTTACTTCGATTCCGTTCTGCCGGATTGCTTCGTCAAGATAGGTGACTGTTTCGTGTTTTGACGAGTCCCAAATGCACATAACGCCTATACAGACCGCCTCAAAACCTTTATAGTTTGCCGTTACAAGTTTTTTGTCCGGATAGAATTTTTTAATTGTAAACGAATGTTCGGACGCTTTTTCAAGAACAAGTATCTTTTCTTTCGGTATACCGGCCGCGAGCGCTTCAACAGCCATACTTATGCCTGCCGGGCCTGCCCCAATTATTATTAAGTCGTACATTATAACACTCTGATGATGATTATATAAATGCTGAAAAAAGATAAGAACAAGATAGGAATATATTTGAGCGGAGAATCACAAACAACAAGCCGGGAGGGTAAAAATTTTAATAAGAAAAAAGCGGGACGGGCCCGCCTCTTATTTTTAATGCCGGGTCAGTTGACCTTAATATAGGGGGTTATCTTACTTTCCAGATACTGTTTCGAAACAGCCCCGATAACGCCGTCAACAACTTTACCGTTCACGAATATACCGATGGTCGGTATGCTCCTTATTCCGTACTGCTGCGCTGTCGCCTGGTTCTCGTCGGTATTCACTTTAACAACTTTCACTTTACCGCTGTAATCCTTCGCAAGCTCTTCAACCACCGGGCCGACAACACGGCAGGGCCCGCACCACGGCGCCCAAAAGTCCACCAGCACCGGAATGTTACTGTCCAGCACTTCAGCCTTAAAATTACTGTCGGTTCCTTCTACTACAAATTTATTCATATATAATGTCCAGTCTTTTTATAAGTGAGATGTTAAACAAATTAAAACGATTCCGCAAAATAACAATCCCCGTATTATAAATACATTTATAATTATCTAAAACCGGGGATATTATTTACTTTATCATTCAATAATGGAATAAAACGGGATTTAAAATTGCAGCCCCATAAAACATCTTCCGGCTTTAAAGCCCTTACAGCTTTGCTTTTCGCCGCCTCCGGCACAACAGGCCTGATCTATCAGATCGTGTGGTATAAATATCTCGCTCTCTTCTTTGGCAATACAATCTTTGCGCAGATGACCGTATTATCTGTTTTTATGGGGGGCCTGGCCGTCGGCAATTATTTCTCAGGCCTTAAAGCGGACAAACTGAATAACCCGCTGCTTGTGTACTCACTGCTTGAAATTATTATCGGATTATATTGTTTTGCTTATCCGGCTCTGCACAAAGCCGCGAGCGCGTTTTTTATTTCCGCTGCCCGGGACCTGAATCTCGCGGAGTCCGGCGGCGCCCTTTTAATGCTGTTCCGGGCGGCGCTGGCTGTTTTGCTGCTTACAGTTCCGACAGTTGCTGCCGGCGCGGCTTTCCCGCTTACCAGCAGATTTTTTGTAAATGATATCAGATCCTCCGGAACGGACACTGCGGTCCTCTATGCCCTGAATTCGCTCGGCGCCGCCATCGGCGTGCTGCTCGCGGGGTTCTATCTCATAGACTTCTTCGGATTAAACTTCAGTTTATACTTCGGCGCGGCGGTAAATATCTGCATCGGCGCAGTGGGAGCGGCTGCCGCGGTTATGCACCGCCGCAAAACCGCCCCTGCGGTCATTCAAGTCGCATCAGAAATAACCGGGAAAACAATTGCCGGCCAGGACAAAATATTTATTTTTGCCTTGGTTCTTACTTCCGGTATGTCCGGATTCGCGGCAATGGTTTATGAGATGGTATTGGGCCGGTACTTCATACATATTTTTGGCTCTTCTACCTACGCGTTTTCGTCTATGCTGATGGCTTTCATAGGCGGCATAACCATCGGCAGCCTGATTGCCGCTTCAAAATTTATCCGCAATTTCAATACGTTAAAAACCGTCGCGTTCTCCCAGGCTGCCATTGCATTCACAATGCTGCCTGTCCTTTTCTTTTACGAACGGATAATGTATTATTTCTGGGTGGCCGCCTCTATGCTGGTAAAAACAGACACTACATACAGTGTCTATCTCTTCCTTCAGACCTTCTTTTGTTTTATATCCCTGGTCCTTCCCGCCGTCTTTATGGGAATTTCTCTTCCCCTAATAACCGGCATTGTTGCTGAAAGCAAAAATGAAATTGCCGGTACTGTGGGAAAAGTTTTTTCCGCGAATATTCTTGGCACGGTCCTCGGTTCATTGGCTGCCGGGCTGGTTTTAATTCCGTTTTATGGCATTAAAACCGGTTTCCTTACCGGCATTTTTATTAACCTGGCAGCAGCGGCGCTTATTACTTCTTTTATACCGGTTGAGAACAGAATTACGAAGCTTGTCCCCGCCGGCATATTTACCGCGTTGTTTCTTCTTATAGTTACAATTATTCCGGGGCCGAATATTAAAGCTTCTGCCGCGGGCGTCTACAGGAGGCTTGGCGCCGTACCTTCAAAAAGTTACGAAGTATTTATTAAATCTTTTGAAAAAGGAAATGTTCTTTTTTATGAAGAAGGATCCGGATCAAATGTGGCTGTCATTGATAATAATGACGGCACCGGCAACAGGGCATTGTTTATCAACGGTAACGCTAACGCGAGCAATACTGAAGATATGCCCACACTGGTATTATTGGGGCAGATCCCGTTGCTTCTTCACGGCGGCCCTGAAGATGTTTTTGTTGCGGGCCTCGGCAGCGGAATAACCGCCGGCTCGGTTTTGTCCCACGATATAAAAAACTTGGTTTGCGCGGAAATATCGGAGGAAGTGGTTGCCGCATCCGCATTTTTCACAAAAGAAAACAACAACTGCCTCAAAGATTCCCGGTTCAGGCTGCGCAGTGAGGACGCGCGCACCGTCCTGGAACTTTCTCCCCGGAAGTATGATGTGATCATTTCCGATCCTTACAATCCGTGGATGTCCGGAAGCACCAATATGTTCTCCGCGGAATTCTTCGAATTATGCAGATCCAGGCTTAACCGCAAAGGTATTATGGCGCAATGGTTCCAGATGTACGATATGGACGATGAGCCGTTACTGCTGCTCCTTAACACTTTTTCTTCTGTTTTTCCGAATTCCCAGCTTTGGGCTTCCAAATCCGGGGACGTCATCCTGATCGGCTCCGAAGAGGAAATTCAGATAAATCCGATCGTTTTTCACAACAGGTTCTATTCTCCCGCGGTATTAAAGAACCTGAAATCGGCGGGCATAAATACCCCGTTCACGCTTCTGTCAAACCAGGTACTAAGCCCCGACGGATTTTATGCCTTATCCGGCTACAACAAGATCAATTCTGATCTCCACCCTTTGCTGGAATTCAGCGCGCCCAAAGCCCTGTTTAAGAGTGTTAATACAACTTTAGTTTATGATGAGGATGAAAGATTTAAGTCCTCTGTGTCTGATCTGCTCGTTGAAGATTATATTGAAAAGTTCCGGCCCGATTCCGCCGATGTTATTGATGCAATCCGTTACCTTGACAGAAATTCCGCCTCCCCGAGGTTGATTTATTCCTTTTCAAAATATCTCACGGATAACTGCGCTATCGGCCCGGAAGTTATAAATTATCTTCTCGGTTCCGCCGCTGTTTTAAAGCTTTATGATACTCCGGTTTCACCTGCCTGTTCTGAAAATAAGGGGCCCGGCGCCGGTAAAATGACAGGGAAAATCTATTGGAAAAGTAAAATCCGCGGGGAAGCTATGAGCGCAAGTTTCCTGAGGAAACCGGTGATAGTCGCCCTTGTCGATTCACTCCTTAAATTCTGCGACGGTGACAGTATATCCGATATAAAAAATTTCACCGATATCTCCAATCTCTTTACCGTCAGCGATGATCTTATAAACGCATATTTGTATGCGGAAAAAGTCCGTAAGCTGGCTGCAGCCTCCCCGGACCTGACAAAAAATATCGAAGTCTATAAGTTCATACACAATGCTACTATCAGCAGTATATATATGCGGAATTACAAACTTTACCTCTCTTACCTTTTTACCGTAATGTCGGATAAAGACCTCTTGCGGAAGAGATATACGATGCGCCTCGGCGAAAGACTGTTCAAAAAAACCGAAACGGTCTCGTCATCGGGGACCGATGTCTGAAATGTTTAATCTGCAAAAACACCGGAGGGCCTGAACGTTCTCAGGTCACTTTTATTATCGAATCAATGGAGTTAAGAAGGCCGGCACGGCTTACCGGTTTAAGCGCGATCGACTTTACGCCAATGAGCGTTTTCCCTTTTAAACTGTGTATGCGGTCCATCGACAGTAAAGCCACAATGGGAATTCCCATCTTTTCGTAAATTGTTTTTGCAGCTTCGATACCACTGATTACACCGGGTAAATCCGAATCGATTATCACCAGGCGCGGATTAGAGACATTTATTCGATTAACCAGTTCAGATGTATCGATCGCAAATTCAGATCTGTAGCCGATAGAATCCAGGATCGCTGAAACCCTTTTTTGTTCAGACGAAGTATGGACGCCAACCAAAACGGTCCCAAAAAAATTCGGACTCTCTTCATCCGAACTGAATTTATCAATCAGTTTACCAACCAATGTTTTCAATGTTGACAAAGTTTTTTATACTCACTAAATTTAACAAATTTTCAATGTAGTGCTTAAAGTCATTTTACCGGCACGAAATATCTCCGGGAAATATTTCGTGTCCGGAACCGGAACAACGGAAATTTTACCCGGATTTCAGTTTTTCGGCAAAATAAAAAATTCGTGATTTTTAATAATGAATTTTTTATCAGATTATACCGGTTCAAACCGCGCAGTAAAGTGCCTGAGCATCGGCGCTTCATAAGTAATCCTGTAACCGCCAAGTGATTCGCGGAATCTGAAGACATCAAGGATCACTTCAAGCAGGTAGTCTATGTGGCTTTGTGTGTAAACCCTGCGCGGACTTGCAAGCCGTACCAGTTCCATCGGGGGTGAAATCAGCGAACCGTCATCGGCATATTTCCC
>CAIMOS010000270.1 GCA_903843135.1 uncultured Ignavibacteriales bacterium
CCAGAAAAAGAAGGCAGTGCAAAAATTCAGTTTTATGCGGAGTACGGAAATCAGAACTCCGGCTATTCCGTCAACAGAATTGTACATACACATATTCCCGTTATTACTTATCTCGCTCCTGCAGAAATAGATGCAACCGTATCAAAAATTATATATAAGAAGCTTAATATCGGTTATATCGATGGGGCGGGAGATAAAATACTTCCGTATCTCCGGATGGCGGGGTGCAATATTGAAAGTATTGCTCCTGATATTATGGAACCTGCGAAGCTGAGTAAATATGATGTTATACTTACCGGTGTAAGGGCGTTCAACACAAATAAAGCAGCAGGAAAAAGAATCGCAAAACTGCTTGAATATGTTAAAGAAGGCGGAAGGCTGGTTATACAGTACAATACTTTCCAGGAACTTGCCGCGGACAGCCTCGGCCCATATCCGTTTAAGTTAAGCCGGGACAGGGTGACTGATGAAGAGAGTGAAGTTAAAATGCTGAATCCGGCGCATCAATTATTTAATTTTCCGAACAAAATTACAAAAAGTGATTTCGACGGCTGGGTGCAGGAGCGGGGTTTATATTATCCTGCGGGTTACGCAGCAGGGAGCTATGAAGAACTTTTGTCGATGAATGATCCGGGCGAGAAACCGTTGAACGGATCGCTGATTTATACTAAGTACGGAAAAGGTGTCTATATTTATTCGGCATTGTCGTTTTTCAGGCAGATACCCGCCGGTGTCCCGGGAGCGCTGAAACTGTTCGTTAATCTGTTGACTGACGGCGAAAATCGGTGATATTATTATTGCCGGGAATGTCTTAAATTTGCTCAGATAATTTATGATATGGATAGAAATTTGTCAGACAGAGAAATTGAAATAGATGATCTGAGCGAACGGTTTAACCAGTCGCACCAGATAGACCTTACTGTTTTACCTAAGGGCGCGAAAATAGTTATACTTACGGGGAACTCAACATACTGGATCGAACTGGTTTATCCCCCTAAAGGTAAAGTTAAAGCATCCGGCGGAATTTTTAACGAATCCGGAAAAGATTCAGTAATCACATATATTATCGGTTCTCAGTTAAGCGGCAAGGATGTAAAAAATCTGCAACTGATAGTCGGGATGAACTGCCTTTTTGAAAATAATATTGTTACATCTCCGATACAAAAACTGTTCATCGAACCGATGAACCTGAAATAACTCCTGCTGCGTCTTCCCCGGCCGGGAATCTAAATCGCAATCCGCGAATATCAGTCTGATCCGTGTTGTCTCTGTTCTGTTCAGCCTTAAACGGGGCGCTGATTAACACTGTTTTACACGGATTATTTTTTGAACAGGTCTTTTAAACAATCCTCAATCTTTGTGAACTTAAAAATAAATCCTGAAGCCAGCAGGGCTTTTGGAATTGCGTGCTGTCCCTCCAGAACAACTGATCCTGCCTCGCCCATAATAATTTCCAATACGAATGCAGGCACAGGAAAAAGCGAAGGCCTGTGGAGGGTTTTCCCGAGCGCGGACGCGAATTGTTTCATTCTCACCGGTTCAGGCGCGGCCGCATTGAACGCTCCGCTTATATTATTCTCTATCGCATATAGATAGATATTCACAATATCATCAATATGCAGCCACGGGAACCATTGCCTGCCGTTCCCCAGCGGGCCGCCGATTCCAAGTTTGAAAGGGAGAAGCATCTTCTTCAGCGCGCCGTCTTCAGGCGATAATACTATACCGGTCCGGATGCTTGCAACTCTCAGTCCGAGTCCGGTAAAAGCTGAGGCTTCAGCCTCCCACATCTCGCAAAGATCCGAAAGAAACCCGTCACCCTTTGGCCCGCTTTCATCGAGTTCGCTTTCCCCGCCGTTCCCGTAATAACCGACTGCCGATGAACAGATAAATGCCTCAGGTTTTTTTGCCATTCCCTCCACCGCGCGGTACAGCTCACGGGTTGTATCAACCCGGCTCGAGATAAGCAGCTTTTTATATTCTTCGTTCCATTTTTGACCCGCTACCGGGGCGCCCGCAAGATTAATGACCGCGTCACATCCTTCCAGGCTTGACGGCATAAGTTCGCCCCATCTGAAAAAGCCTTTTGCAAAAGGGAATTTCTGTCTGGCCTTTTCCGGGGAGGAAGAAACGATAACCGTTTCGTATCCTTTGTCCGAAAGCTTCTTTACTAAGCCGGTTCCTATCAGGCCGGTAGCGCCGGCGACCGCGATTCTTTTCATAAATTTTTTAGAATGTTTACGCTATTATTTTTATTTTAACTGGTTAAAAATATCTAATAACAACTTAATAATGAACTTAATTTGGCAAAACAATCCCGCTTAGCTTTTGTAGACCTTCTCAGGGGCCTTGCATTACTGGTGATGATGGAGGTTCACGTTTTCAATTCATTTATTATACCAACATTTAAAGAGGAAAGTTGGTTCATTATCCTGAACTTCGTAAACGGGCTGGTTGCGCCTTCGTTTATTTTTATCTCGGGCTTTGCCTTTGTGCTCGCCAGCCGTAAAAAACTGGAAGACTTCAGGCAGTATAAGTATGCGTTCTGGCGCCAGATCGGCAGGATCGGGCTGATATTTTTAGTGGGTTACGCCATCCACCTTCCTTTTTATGCCAAAACGCGGTTTTTGCGCGAGTCCACGCCCGTACAGATGAATGCTTTTTACGGTGTTGATGTTCTGCAATGTATCGCGGCGGGATTGCTTCTCCTGTTCATAACGAGGCTGCTGATAAAAAAGGACAAACACTACGAGATCTTCACGCTTGCGTCCGGAATTGCCTGGGTTTTAATTTCGGTATTTATGTGGCAGATTGATTTCAGGCAGTACTTTCATCCGTTCATCGCGGGATATTTTAATCCGATGCACGGTTCACTGTTCCCGCTTTTCCCCTGGGTCGGTTTTATTCTTTTCGGCGCTTATGCCTGCCAGGTTTATCTGAGATACAAGGATAAAAACGAGGAAGAAAAGTTTTTCAAACTGGCCGTCAGAACAGGGCTTGTATTGATTGCCGCCGGATATGCAGTCTATTGGGACCTCTCGCCCCTTTACTTCGAAATTCCAAAACCTAATCCGTTTTTCTTCATACTCCGGCTCGGTTATGTTTTGGCCCTTCTGTCAGGCGCTTATTATTATTCCGTAAAGTTTAAAGTTGAACGCAACTTTATTACTGACACCGGCAAAGAATCTCTTCTTGTTTACTGGCTTCACCTGCAGGTGCTGTACAGGCATTTTGTTAACGGAACAAGTTTAACCTCTGTTGTTAACAAATCATTCGGTATTATTGAATGTGTCTCTGCGACAATACTGCTGATGGTACTAATGATTTTATCTGCAAAGTTCTGGAGTTACCTGAAAGGGCTCCATCCGAAAGTCGCTACATATGCTACTTCCACTGTTGTATTAGGCGTATTAATTTACTTTTTTATTAAATAACCGGAACGGACTAGAACAAATGGAACTGAACGGAAAACGTGCTGTTGTAACAGGCGGCGCAATGGGTATTGGCCTTGCTACTTCAAAAAGACTTCTGCTGAATAACTGCACCGTAACTATATGGGATTATAATAAAGACGCGCTGGAGAAGGCAAAGGCCGACTTGCAGCAATTCGGTAAAGTTTTCACCCATTACTGCGATGTAACAGACAAAGCCCGTGTTTATGAACTTGCCGCAATTGCAGAAAACGAGATGGGCGGAGTTGATATACTTGTAAATAATGCCGGTTACGTAACGGGAGGGGACCTGCTTGAAAAGACTGATGAAGAATGGGAAAAGACAATTGCCATTAACCTGACTTCACTGGTATATACAACCCGCGCTTTCCTGAAAGGGATGTACAGCCGTAACCTCGGGCATATCATAAATATTTCTTCGGCATCCGCAACGCTTGGCGTGCCGGGACTCGCAGTCTACACAGCAACTAAATGGGCCGTATGGGGATTAACAGAGTCACTCCGCCTGGAAGCATTAGCGGCCGGTAAAAAAGGAGTGAAATATTCGAGCATTCACCCAAGTTACATTGCGCACGGTTTATTTGCAGGTGCAAAGCTCGGGTTCCCGGCGAACCTTTTGGTTCCTTTGATCAGGGACCACGATATTGTCGCGAAAGCAATTGTAAATAAAGCGATCAGGAAAGGGCGCCTCTCTCCCAAAATTCCCTGGACTGTTAATCTCAATCCAAGGTTCCGCGGGTTCCTCCCCGATTCGTGGTTCCAGAAACTAATGATAATTATGGGTGTGCCGCAGGGAATGAAATCCTGGAAAGGACACGGAACAATTAACAATTAACAATTATCAATTAACAATTATCAATTATCAATTACAACCCTGTTTCCTGCCCTGTAATAAAGGCAAGGCGCTGAGATTTGACGATGTGAAAGGACCCGGGACGGGTTGTTTGAATCATAATAAATAAATTTAAATTGTCGTAATGAATACTAAAGAATCTGATAAAAAACTGTTTGACGAAATTGCCGGGTTGACTACAGAACAAAGAAATCCCGGTTCGATGGATATCGACGCGCAGAGCACTGCCGGAATACTAAAAATTATTAATGACGATGATAAACTTGTAGCTCTCGCGGTTGAGAAAGAACTGCCGTATATCGGGCAGGCAGTTGAAGTAATAGTAAAAGCCTTTAAGAACGGCGGCCGGTTGCTTTACTTCGGCGCCGGGACAAGCGGAAGAATCGGGGTCGTAGATGCATCGGAGTGCCCGCCGACATTCGGTACGCCTTTCGGAATGATCGAAGGATACATCGCCGGCGGAAAAGCGGCTATGTTCCGCGCGCAGGAGGGGGCGGAAGATCACGAAGAGAATGGCGCCAAAGATGTGATGGAAGCCGGCGTAAATAAGAATGATGTTGTGTGCGGAATCGCTGCAAGCAGGCGCACTCCTTACGTTGTCGGCGCTGTTAAAAAAGCAAAAGAACTCGGCGCTTCTACTCTGTATATCACTACAAATCCCCGCGATAAATTCGATATCAAAGAAGTTGACATCGCGGTGTGTCCGTATGTCGGGCCCGAAGTAATAATGGG
>CAIMOS010000271.1 GCA_903843135.1 uncultured Ignavibacteriales bacterium
GCGTAGCTCAATTGGCAGAGCAGCTGATTTGTAATCAGCAGGTTGCGGGTTCGAGTCCCATCACCAGCTCAAAAAAGCCTCGATTTTATAACGAAATCGGGGTTTTTTGTTTTAAAGTTTTCCAAAGATGCACTTTGTTGAAAAAACATCTAATTCTTACTCTGTCGCTTCTTCGGAATCTTCCGGAAGGAGAGATTTAAATATTTGTGAATATTCATCGGGAAAATATTTAAATTTACATATCATTATATAGGTTTGTAAACAATTACCGGAGTTATGTGTGAAAAAGGTTTTGCTCGGTTCACTCGTTCTCTTGTTTTTACTCTCTAGCGGATGTAACACTCCTGATCTTAATGAAATAATTTATAATTATGACGGCAAGTTTGATTACGCCGGCCAGACTTATTATTACGTCAACATCGGCCCGCAATCCTGGATGACAGACAATCTAAATTTCGGAAGGATGGTGTTCAGCCTGACGGGGGTGGATTCATTGCGCAACAACGGCATACTTGAGAAGTACTGTTATAAAAATGACACTCTGAACTGCCATTATTACGGGGCACTATATCAATGGAATGAGATAATGAATTACACTCACGATGAACTGAACAGAGGAATATGCCCTCCCGGTTGGCGTATCCCTTCGGAAAGTGATTTTGAAACGCTTATTCGCAACGTAGATAACGACGGTAATGCATTAAAGGCAAAATACCAGGGGGAAGGTGACGGAAAGGGAAACAACAGAAGTAAATTTGCCGCCTTGCTTCACGGGATAAGGGGAGCGGACGGAGCATTTTATTATGATGAAAATATAACAAGTTTCTGGTCCTCAACCGGCCCCGAGAATAATAACATTGCTGCATCACTCCGGTTATATAGTAACAGCGGCCAGGTTAATCTTATGTATTTTGATAAGCGGGAAGGGCACGCCGTAAGGTGCATTAAGTTTTGATGAATCAATCCTTTTCTCCAATTTTGCAGTTTGTTTAATTAAAGTTCCTCCACCACAAACAGCGCGTTTGAACAGGACTATGCAGCGCAGTCCGTGACTCGTATATAGTTTTCGATCAATATAGTCCGCGGGAGGGGCAAGCCCCTCCACTACATCGGTTTCAATCGTACGCTGCAAAGCCGAGTCATATAGAATTTTTTCGAAAACCTAAAATTTAACTTGACTTGAATTTGGGAATTGATTAATTTGATTACAGATAAAAGAGTCTTTTATCCGAAAATACTAATGATATTTACAAAATCAACAAAATACGCACTCAGAGCATTGATTTTCATAGCCGGACGCTGTGAAGAGAATGAGAACTGTTCAATACGGGATGTCGCCGGTACGCTTGATATTCCTTTTCATTTCCTGACAAAGATCCTTCAAAAACTTACTGAAGCCGGGCTGCTTGTCTCGACCAAAGGCACCAACGGCGGGGTCAGGCTGTCGCGGTCACCGGATGCTATAATATTAAATGAGATCATCCTCGCGATAGACTCCGAGTACAGCACACACGAATGCGTTCTCGGTTTTCCGACATGTGACGATAAAAATCCGTGCGCGCTCCATTCGATTTGGCAGGAGCCCAAAGAGAGCCTGGAAAGGATCGTAATGAAGACAACTTTGAGCGCGCTTTTAAAAAACAAAGAATTAATTAAATTGTAAAATTTTTAATATTAAAGCAGACAAAAAAATCCGATTATAAAATATATACCACGAAAGGAATAAAATGAAAACGACGACCTTCTTAATTCTTCCTCTGCTTCTGGCGATACTCCTTACCGGGTGCGGCGGGAAGAAGAAACCCGTTGACCCGGACAAACTGACTGATTTTCAGCTTGCCAACGGAATCGGGCCGGTAATGAAACCGCTGGAACTTAAACCCATTGATAAAAAGACCGCAGCCGAAGGCGAAAAAATATTTGAACAGAAATGCTTTTCGTGCCACAGGCTGGACCAAAAGTTAGTCGGACCGCCTTTGCACGAGGTGCTGAAAAGAAGGTCGCCGGAATTTGTAGTGAATATGATAATGAATCCCGACATAATGATACAGAAGCACCCTGAAGTAAAGAAATTGCTTGCCCAGTATCTTCAGAAAATGACATACCAGGATGTTAAACTTGAAGATGCGTTTAAGATTCTGGAATATCTCCGTGTACAAAACGAAACACCAATCACCAAATAATTAAGGACCTGTTATGAAAAAAGTTGACCTCAAAAAAATTCTTGCCGCCTTTGGCGTTGTAGCGTTTTTAAGCGTGCTGTGGATAGGATGCCCCGGCAGTGACCTTACACAGGGCGATGCAGCTGAAAAGACGTATGTTGCTCCGGGTAAGTATGACGAATTCTATCTCTTCACATCAGGCGGATTCAGCGGCCAGGTGGGAGTATACGGCATCCCGTCTGGAAGGCACTTTAAGACAATTTCTGTTTTCGCCCAGAATCCGGAGACCGGATACGGCTACAGCGAAGAAACGAAGGGAATGCTGGAGACATCCTTCGGCTTCGTGCCCTGGGATGACGCCCACCATCCGAAGCTTTCCCAGACGGACGGAATTCCGGACGGAAGATGGCTCTTCATCAACGGAAACAATACGCCGAGAATCGCAAGGTTAGACTTAAAGACTTTTGAAACTGCCGAAATAATTGAGATTCCAAATGCCGGCGGTAATCACGCTTCACCGTTCTTAACCGAGAATACGGAATATGTTGTTGCATCTACAAGGTTCAGCTTACCGATTCCTCAAAAGGATGTTGCGATCAGTACATATAAAGAAAATTTCAAAGGATCAATCAGCTTTGTGAAAGTGGATCCGGAATCCGGCGAAATGAATATTGCCTTCCAGATACTTGTACCCGGATTTGATTACGACCTCGCCCACGCAGGGAAAGGGCCGTCGCACGGATGGGCATTTTTCACCTGTTATAACACCGAGCAGGCGAACACTATGCTCGAGGTCAACGCATCACAGAAAGATAAGGACCTGATCGCAGCGGTTAACTGGAAGATGGCGGAAAAGTATATTGCAGAGGGTAAGGGCAAGGCTATGGAAGCAAATTATTACCACAATGTTTATGATGAAAGCGAACAGACAGCCAAATCGAAAAAACTTAATTCCGTAAAAGTACTTGATCCCAAAGACTGCCCCGGATTGATCTATTATATCCCGACGCCTAAATCCCCGCACGGTGTGGATGTTGATCCTTCGGGAGAATATATCGTTGCAGGCGGAAAACTTGCGGCAGTAATTCCAGTGCATTCATTCTCAAAGATGATCAAAGCGATTGATAGTAAGAATTTTGACGGCGACGCAGCGGGCATCCCGATACTGAAATACGACGCAGTGCTTGCCGGCGAAGTTCAGAACGCGGGCCTCGGGCCATTGCACACGGAATTTGACGGCGAAGGGTATGCTTACACTTCGGCATTTGTTTCTTCAGAAATTGTAAAATGGAAAATCGGTACGTGGGAAGTCGTGGACAGGATACCGACCTACTATTCGATCGGGCACTTGAATATCCCCGGCGGAGATTCCAGAAAACCGTGGGGCAAATATGTTATCGCACTGAATAAAATTACCAAGGACAGATATCTGCCGACGGGTCCCGAACTTACACAGAGCGCACAGCTGTTTGACATTTCCGGCGAAAAAATGCAGTTGATTCTCGATTTCCCGACTGTGGGTGAACCTCATTATGCGCAGTCAATACCGGCGGATATTCTGATGAAGAATTCAGCCAAGATATACAGGCTTGATGACAACAAGAGCCCCTATGCGACGAAGAGCGAAAAGCAGGCGCGTGTAGAAAGAAAGGGAAGCGAAGTGCACGTTTATATGACAACAATCCGCACGCACTTTGCACCTGATAATATTGAAGGAGTGAAGGTAGGAGATAAAGTATATTTCCACGTTACGAATCTCGAGCAGGACTGGGACATACCTCACGGATTCGCAGTTAAAGGATTAAACTCATCCGAACTGCTGATAATGCCGGGACAGACAAAAACAGTGGTATGGACCCCGAAATTTGAAGGAGTGTTCCCGTTCTACTGCACAGATTTCTGTTCGGCATTGCACCAGGAGATGCAGGGTTACATCCGTGTTTCAGCGGCAAACTCTTCAACTCCGATTTCGTATAATATTCAGAAGTAGATCAAGGATCTGAAAGGAATTCTAATTGGCGGAAACCCGGAAAGGTGTTTCCGCCAAATTTATAAAAATGGAAAAAAGATACCGAACAATTTTTTTAACGGCAGTGCTTTTATTGACCGGGTTGTATTTCTTCCCGTTGTGGAGCATTGAACTCGGCGCTCCGCAGTTCCCCGAAGGATTGGGATTCAGGATATGGCTCGATAAGATAACCGGCTTCAATGAAAATGACCTGAACAGTATAAACGGACTGAACCACTATATCGGAATGCAGGCGATCCAACCTGATTCAATTCCGGAACTGAAATATATGCCTTATATCGTCGGTGCGATGATCTTCCTGGGCCTGATCAGCTTCCTGATCAACAAAAAACCTGTGTACCTGAGCTGGCTGATCCTGATGACGATTGTCCTTATCGCAGGCCTTGTTGATTTCTACATCTGGGAATATAATTACGGACACAATCTTAATCCTATGGCAGCGATAAAAATTCCCGGGACGTCGTTTCAGCCCCCGCTGATCGGCTCAAAACAAATCCTGAATATGAGAGCGGTTTCACTTCCGGATATCGGCGGTATACTGGTATTTGTAAGTACGATAATGATTATCTACACATTAATCAAAAGCAGGAAACAGAAAAATGCTTAAGAATTTTTTCCTTTTGACAACAATGCTGTTTATATGGGGGTGTTCATCGGGTCCGGATAAAATACATATTGATATTGACGATTGCAATTATTGTGAGATGAAAATAAGCGATATCCGATTTGCTTCCGAGATAGTAACTGCAAAAGGTAAAGTATTCAAGTTTGATGATTTTTGCTGTATGGTGAGCTATATTCGGGAGGAGAACTCCGGCGAGAGCGCGGAAAAGTATGTGGCTTCGTACACCGGCGACGGTAGCTGGATACGGGTCTCCGACGCCCATTTTGTCTGCAGTGAAGGAATCAGAAGTCCGATGGGAGGGAACACTGCCGCGTTTTCTGACGAAAAGTCAGCTACTTCTTTAGCAGAAAAGTATAAGGGCGAATTAATTAAATGGGACCAATTGGTTAACCGGGTCGAATAGCAAAATGCTGCGCTTCCTTGTTTTTATATTGTTTTTGGTCAGCTCTTTTCTTTCTGCAAAGATTATTAAAATCAATACCGGCAATGAACAAAATACAATTGCTTCTGCAATTAAAAACGCATCGGATTATGATACAATTATTGTATCACGCGGAAGGTACACTGAGTCCAACCTGATTATCAGCAAAAAGCTCCGTATGATAGGCGTGAACGATCCCGTAATTGATGCGGCTAAAGGCGGAAGCATATTCCACGTCAGAAGTTCAGGAGTTACTATCAGAGGGTTTGTTTTGATCAATACAACTGTGAGCTATACTGTAGAAAATTCCGCAATCAAAATTGAAAATGCCGATTCGTGCCGCATCGAAAACAATCAGTTCAAAAATAATTTCTTTGGAATATATCTGTTAGGCGCCGCGAATTGCCTGATCAAGGGGAACAGATTTGTTTCATACGGTAAGAGCGAGGCCGGTTCGGGCAACGGTATTCACTTATGGAAATGCCGCAATATTACAATCGAGGGGAACAGGATCCAAGGGCACAGAGACGGTATATATTTGGAATTTGCGCAGAATTGCCTTGTAAAAGACAATTATTCATCGGATAACCGCCGCTACGGTATGCATTTTATGTTTTCGAACAGCTGCACTTACGAGCATAATACTTTTACAGGAAATTCCGCGGGCGTGGCGGTAATGTTCACAAGGTATGTAAATATGCATAACAACAGGTTCGAGAATAACTGGGGCACAGGTTCGTACGGACTTCTCCTCAAAGAAATTTATAACAGCACTATCAGCGGAAATACTTTTAATAATAATTCCGTCGGGCTTTACAGCGAAGGTTCGAACAAAATTATTATTGAGAACAATATTTTTATAAAGAACGGATGGGCAGTCCGGCTGATGGCAAATTCAATGGATAATGTATTCCGCAATAATGACTTCCTGATGAACACATTTGAAATATCAACCAACAGTACTCAGAACTTTAACAATTTCGATGATAATTACTGGAGCCAGTACAAGGGCTATGACCTGAATAAAGACGGAAAAGGGGACATTCCGCATCACCCGGTAAGTTTGTATTCAATCCTTGTTGAAAAGAATTCCACCGCGCTTCTTTTGCTGAGAAGTTTCCTTGTGGAAATACTGAATTATTCCGAAAAAGTTTTTCCCATACTCACCCCGGAAAAATTAGTTGACAACTCTCCCAGTATGAGCAGGATAAATTGATTACGATAGAGAATCTCTCAAAGTCTTACAGCCGGATCAGGGCTTTGACTGAACTAAGTTATGAGTTCAGGAAAGGTATGGTCACGACAATCGTCGGCCCGAACGGATCAGGAAAAACGACGCTGATGAAGTGCATTCTGGGATTCCTGCGTCCGGGCGGGGGAAATATTTATTTTGACGGCAAGAACATCGCCGGGCAGTCACTTTACCGGGACAGAACCGGGTATATGGCGCAGAAACCGGCTTTTCCGGAAAATCTGTATCCGATCGAAATAATCGACCTTATCAAATCACTGCGTACCGGAAAAGATACTTATGATGAATCATTAATCTCCGAGTTTGAATTTTACCCTGAACTCGAGAAACCGTTCCATTCGCTTTCTGGCGGGAACAAGCAGAAACTGAACGCAATAATTTCTTTTCTGTTTTCCCCTGAACTGGTAATACTCGATGAACCTACAGCGGGGCTTGATCCGCTTACAAGCAAGATCCTGAAGAATAAAATAAAGAGGGAAAGGGATAACGGGAAAACGATACTGCTCACTTCTCACATTATTGATGAGATCGAAGAACTGACTGATGACCTGATAATGCTGTATGAAGGGAAATTAAAATTTTCACAGAAGAAGGAAGAACGCAGTCCGGATTCTCAGAAACCGGTATCTGAAACTATTGCGGAACTTTTCAGGAAAGCGGGAGATGAACACACTCTATAAAATTACCGGCTATGAACTGAGAAACCTGACCCGCTCTAAATGGACAGTTCTCTTTACAGCAATTTATTTTATTATCTGCGAGAGCCTTTTTCTTCTTGAGGACCAGGGAGCAAAAGTTGTCCTGAGCCTGTTTAACTTTATCCTGCTCTTCATTCCGGTGATTTCGCTTTTTTTCGGGATAACATTCATCAATAACGAAAAGCCCTTCATCGAGCTGCTGCTATCTCAGCCGGTCAGGAGGCGCGATATATTTAACGGCCTGTATATAAGCCTTTCCCTGGCGCTCACCGCTACGATGCTGATCGGTGTCGGTCTGCCGTTAGCGTTCCATTTCCATTCATCAAAGATCCCGTCAGATTTGCTTCTGATATTTCTTGGAAGTTCCATTTTAATGAACCAGGTGTTCATCGGGATTGCCTTTTTCGGCGCTTTTTTCTTCTCCGATAAATCAAAAGGATTGATATTCGTCATTGGTTTCTGGCTGTTCACATTCATACTTTACGATATGGGAATTCTTGTTTTGTCTTATATTCTCAAAGATTATCCCATTGAGAAACTTATGATGATACTGACCGTAACCAATCCTGTTGACGTCGGCAGGATACTTATACTCCTTCAGTTTGATGTCGCCGCATTAATGGGATATTCTGCCGCCATCTACCAGATGACTTTCGGCAATATATTTTCATCAGCAATATTGCTGGCGATACTTTTTGTCTGGTCATTTATTCCTTATTACATCTCAAAAACACTCTTCCGGAACAGCGATTTCATAATTTAATAGCCAAAACATCGCTTATCGGCTTGTTGTGATACATATCTCGCGGCGTAATTTTGGCTGTTCCTGCAACTTTATTTTAGGTAAATTTAAACAGTTCTAATTAATATGATTCTGATCGATTTTATGATCACCACACACACTCAATTATAGGAGTTCTTATGAATAAGATTAAATATCTTCTTCTTTTCTCACTGTTATTTTTTGTTGCCTGCGAGGATGACAGCACAAACACCGGAGATAATCTCCAGGGTATTACTTCAATTTCAGGAAAACTGGAAAACTGGACATACGGAACCGGTAAAACAATTAAACTCGGTACTTACCTCGGCCAGAACAATTTCTATGTCACCGGATCCGGTGATATTGCAGCGGACGGAAGTTTCTCGATTGCCCTTTTAACGCCATCTGCCGAATGGCTCAACAACCTGGTAGATTCGACAGCACATTTTACTTCCACCACTGCCGGGGTTAAAGTTTACGGGCAGGGAGGCGCTATGCTTTTCGACGGACAGAATATCTTTGGTTTCGCGATCTACATAAACAGGGATTTTACGTCTGATACTTTCTGGATACCGCAGGTTGGTGACAAGGTTATGCAGCCGACGTATTTTACTGCAGCAACCACAATCAACGGTTCAGAGACATCGCAGGAAGACTGGGACCCCAATCATAGAGATACAACTTATGTTACTCGTGTAGTGGAAAACAAAGCAGTGGCTGCCGGATGGAATAAAATATACGGATCAATCACGTCTAAAACGGTCAACACTTATACAATCAATATGTCTACGGCGGAACCCACGGGTATGAAGTGGTATTTCTCAAGAATTAACTAAAGTAACCCGGACTGACCGCAGTCATAATTATAAATTAAATATCTGCTATTAAATGGTATTCGTATCTTTGTATATGAATACCATTTTTATTTTAAACAGCAGCCGGAAATGAAAAGAGATATTGCAGTCATCCGTTTATTATTGCACGCCGCAATACTTCTCCCCCTTATCTTTTGGGGTTGTGATGTGAATTCACCTGAAGAAGAAACTTTCAGCAATGACAGGAGTTTTATGCAGAACAAACTATTGGGCCGCGGAATAAATATCGGGAATGCTCTTGAAGCGCCTAACGAAGGGGAATGGGGAGTGACGCTCCAGGCTGACTATTTTACGAAAATAAGGTCCGCCGGTTTCAGTTCAGTGCGTTTGCCAATTCGATGGTCGGCGCATTGTTCCGGTTCCTTCCCTTATACGATAGATCAGGCTTTTCTAAACCGCGTTGAGTGGGCCGTGAACCAGTCGCTGAACAGCGGGCTCGCCGTAATAATTAATATGCACCACTACAATGATTTATTTTCTTTTCCCGAGGAAGAGAAAAGCAGATTTCTCAGTCTGTGGAAGCAAATCGGCGAGCGTTTCAAAAATTATGACTCCCGTCTTTTCTTCGAAATACTTAATGAACCGAACGGCAACCTGACCCCGGAAAGATGGAATGTCTTTCTGAAAAATGCTTTAGATACCATCAGGGTTTCAAATCCTGAAAGAACTGTTATAATAGGTACCGCCGAGTGGGGCGGATTTTCTTCAGTTTCGAAACTGTCGCTTCCCGCCGGGGATAAAAACCTTATTGTCACGGTGCATTATTACCAGCCGTTTCAGTTCACCCACCAGGGCGCTGAATGGGTTGAAGGGAGCAACGCGTGGCTGGGTACGACCTGGAACGGGTCGGCAGGTGAGCTGCAGATGATGGAGAGTGATTTCCTCCAGGCTGTTACCTGGGCGAGGCAAAAGAACATTCCCCTTAATCTTGGCGAGTTCGGCGCCTATAACAAAGCCTGGATGACTTCGAGAGTAAAATGGACCGCTGCCGTAAGGCAGTTGGCTGAGAAATACAGTATGAGCTGGAATTACTGGGAGTTCTGCGCAGGATTCGGGATTTATGACAGAACAACAGCGCAATTTAATCCGGCTTTATTAGGAGCATTGATTCCTCCGGTATGAGAACTGAATTTATGTCAATTCTCGATTAAACCATTTTACTCCCGGCTGCCTCTAAGATTTAACAATAGAGAAAATTGTGAATAATTTATCAGAGATAATAAATTCAGAGCCTGATAGCAGAAATGCTGCGGCTGACCTGTTAAAGGGGCTTGCAGTGTTGTTTATGATTCAGGTGCATATAACCGAATTATTGGCAACTGAATCAATCTACCGCAGCATCGCAGGGAAAATATCCTTATTCCTCGGCGGGCCGCCGGCTGCGCCGGTCTTTATGGCCGTGATGGGCTATTTTATTGCCAAAAGCAAAAAGGACATCCAGTCGGGATTGCTCAGAGGACTGACCTTATTCGCAGGAGGTATTGTTTTGAATGTGTTACTGAATGCAACGCTGATTTTTAAGTTTTTCCTTGGAACCGCAGAGGTAAATCCGTTGCAGTACATTTTTGCGGTGGATATATTGCCTTTAGCCGGTTTGAGCATAATTGTTATTAGTGCATTAAAGTTTTTTTTCCGGGACAAGGTTTATCTTTATGGGATTTTTACGGTTCTGATCATCGCGGTGAATCAATTTATTCCTCAAGGCTACTCTCCTGAGAACAGCAGTCTGAGGTATATCTCTGCCTATATTTTTTCTTCTGAACATTGGTCATATTTCCCTCTTTTGCCCTGGCTTGTCTACCCTTTAATCGGTTTTATATTCGCTCTCTCCGAAAAAAAATTAACCCTGAAAGCAAATCAAAATTATATGATCGAGGGCATTTTCATTCTCTTTTTTATACTGACTATAAATACGGTTTTTGATACGGTAACATCTCTGCCTGACTATTATCATCATTCCATCGAGCTTATAATATGGAACATTCTCTTTTTAGCGGGCTATGCGGCAGCTGCCGGAGTTATCGAAAAAGCGGCCGGTGTATGGTCCGTTATGAAATGGATAAAATGGATCGGGAAAAATGTTACCGCGGCATACGTAATACAATGGATAATATTAGGAAATGCGGGAAGCTTATTTTATAAATCGCTTGACGGATTATGGTTTTTTGTATGGTTTGCCGGAGTTTTAGTATTCGTAACCGCTGGAATTTGGTTTTGGGGAGAATATAAAAATAAAATAATCATTGGCGACTAATTTGGGCTCGGCCGGAACAATTTCCGGCCATTTTATATCCGAATTATTCCATACCATTCAAGACGAAGGCGGACCAATAAAACGGGTGCGCGAATTTGCCTGATCTGATCATCTCGATCTGGGCTTTCTGCAGCGCCTCGCCTTTTGAATTTCCGGCCGCGAGGTTGTTATAAAATTTTACCATCAATTCATATGTACCGGCGTCATCAACTTTCCATAACGAAGCGGCCACAGACGATGCGCCTGTGAATAAAAATCCACGGACCAAACCTATCATATCGTCATTTTCTTTTATCTGCGAGAGCGCAGTTTCACACGCGGAGAGAACAACGAGTGACGTCTTATTAAGATTCAGATTGTATATTTCGTGCAGTTCCAGGCGCCCGTCATCATTGCTTCCCCCTGCAAGAGCGAGGCAGGAGAGAAGTGGGTAATCATAATTGAAGAGGCCGTGGCACGCAATATGGATGATATCCCCCTTCGGCAGTTCCTGTTTTGCCGTACTTTCCAGTGCGTCTTCTCTGAAAAACGTCCTGTTATTTTTAAAAATTGATTGTAATGCCTGTACCTCGAGTTCCGCTCCGGGAAGCGGTGAAGTATAGTCATTAACCGGATTGCCAATCGCAATCAGCCCGGAGTTAGAATTCAGGGGAGTTTTACTTCTGAAGAACTGAAGGGAGCTTAGATTAGGGAGGACAGTTATAATATGATCTTCCACAAGATATCTTCCTTCATTTATCAGCGACGAGAAAGGAAGATTATTGAGCTGGCCTGATGGGATTATAACCAGGTTCTTATTTACGATTCTGTCAGCGACCGGGCTGATAAGTTTTCTGTAAAGTTCAGCGGAATAATTAATAAAATCGTATGATTGAGAATTTTGAATATTTTTCCGGACTTCCTGGATATTATCGCGCAGTTCGTCTTCAGAAATGTTAATTAATGAAAGTGAAATTGTATCTTTCTCAATGCAGAAAAGATAAATCGATTCCTTGGATACAAAATAATTCAGTATGATCTGGTCGTTATTTATCAGTTGCTGCACTGCCGGGAGCGTAAGTGTGGAAATGGAAACCAGTTCTGTTTCTTTGCTTTTATTTTTCTTAAGGCCGCTCAGAATTTCATCGTATTTATTCTGAAGTTTCACAACACTCTTGGTTGTGTCCTTGATTACTTTCAGGCCCCGTTTCTGTCCTTCGCCGGGGAGGGAAGCGTCGTTCATCGCCAAAACTCCCTTGGTTCCCTTAGTGTTCTGTGCATCGATCTGTTTTGAGATTGAAGATACTTGCTGTAATTCACGGTTATTCAGTTTATCGAGAAGATTGCTCCCGACCTCAGAAATAAATGATCTCGCCCTTGATTGTTCGCTGACTTCAAAAGACTGATTCAGATACTTTGTGTCCCCGGTCTGAAGATACAGATTTATGGAGATATCGACGAGGAGGCGGTAAGTTTCCAGGTATTTGAGAGAATTTTCATTGTCCTTTGTACCTGCAAGCTGGGTAAGGAAATATGCATTACTTAACTCTGTAGCCTTTGTTGCTTCGCGGTAAGCCTGAAAAACCCGGCGAGTATCTTTACCTGTCAAACCGGCAGAATAATTGTTTGAAGCGAGTTCAGTCAGGCACAGCGTATAGAGATATATATCTTTAAGATCACTGCCGCTAACCTGGAGGTAATCTTTTTGAGAATCATTGATCAGTTTAAGTGAGGCGCTGAGCAGATCGGCAGCGGTTTTATAATCCCGGAGGATGAAATAGCATTTACTTATCTTAATATTCAACATCACCTGTTCAGTCAGATCTTTTGAGGCGGAGGCGGACGGAAGCAAGCTCCGGTAGAATCCGTTCGCCTGATCAGCTTTCCCGGATATCAGGTAAGTATCCCCAAGTTCACCGGCAAGGTACAGTTTCAGGTTTGTAAGATTTAATTGCCCGGCAATCGTGTATGCGTGGTTGAGGTAAATCAAAGCCTGTTCAGTATTGTTGAGGTTTCTCTCATACAACCCGATTGCGGCCAAAATATTAATTTTTTCCTGCGGGTCTTTAATATCGTTTACATATTTCTTAACATCGCGGAATTTCTCAGAGGCAAAGTCATTAAACCCCTGGTTGTAATACACCTCAGCCATTCTTATCCCTGCAATCAGGTTCAGGGACAGGATGTTGTATTTTTGTGCGTTCTCCTGCGCGCGTTTGAATCTTGCAAGCGCGTCCGGGAAATGTTCATCCCTGAGGAAGGCAATTCCGGCATTAATATCAGCCTGAATACTGAATCCTATATACACAGTATCTGATACGGCGGCATAAAGTTTATCAAAGGTGGCGATGCTTTCCGGCGAGCGGTTGTTCTTATAGTATGCCAGGCCAAGATTATTCAGAACTGAGTAAAACTCGATCGGCTTCAATCCGGAATGGTCATCGGCTGCTTTTTGATAATAAAGGGCAGCATCCTCAAAATCCCCCTGAATGTAGGCTATATCGCCGCGCATCCTGAAAAAATGCGGATAAAAATCAGAACTCACTCTTCCGTCGGCCAGGGCCTTTTCGATATTGGTTATCTCGTTGTAGGCCAGGTCTATTTTACCTGACTGCATATCGCCGATAATAATCAGCTTCAGGAATTCAAGCATACTTATATCGAGTGAGGCTGAGTCAGAAATCAGGAGCAAACGGATTTCGTTGAGATCGCTCAAGACATCATCGAGAAGGTCGAGTTTATTGCCCAACTCGTATCGCTTTTTTGACAGCTCGGTTATAAGTTCCCATTTGAGTGCAGGATATTGCGCCGGCCTTATCTTTGACAGTGTTTCGAGCGATTTGCGGAGTTCGCCGTTTTTCTCGTATTCAAGTGCCTGATGTATCATAAGCTGGGCAAATTGCTCAGGAGTCAAGTTTTCTGTGGATGCTGCATCTGTCCGCCCTGTCTTCAGATTCAGTTCAGCCAGAAGGATATTGAGTTTATTAGTCAGATCAGTATCCTGGGGACTATTCACAGCGATATCGTCAAGCAGTTCTTTTACCAGAACACCGGCGCCGGTGTACCGGCTGTTCTTCCTCTCGTTATCAATCCGGAGGAGCTGAATTAATTTCCTGTAACTATAATTATCGATTTCCTTTGCATAATTGTAACAATTGGTCAGAATCTGCGAGGCCGTCCCATAGTCTATCCTCTGTGAGGACCTGACCGCGTTGTATAGATTAATTATTTGCGAATTAATTATCTCGAGATAATTGTCCCTTGCGTTTTCTGAAGTTGCTTTCTCTTTTGCATTATTGTAGGCGAAATCTGCCCTGAGCAGTTCTCCGTTTTTAACCAGAGCGTTCGCGTAGTGGAAATACGCAACAATAAGCTGCTTTTCCATTTTGTTCTTCTCTAATTCGGAGATAAAAGCCGGGAATTTTGCTGTCAGTTGAGAAAAGTTGCCGGCTTTTTCAAGACTGTCGATAGCCATCCATTGGGCATTGAGATCCTGCGCCCTGGCTAAAAATACAGAAGCAAAAATGAGAGCAAATAACAGTTTCATATCAAAGGTTATAATATTATAATTTAATAATTTCAGCCTGCACAGAATTGAACATCTCCCTGAAACGTTCCAGTTCTTTTTTAGCATCATCATACGAATTATGGATGCCGAGAGTCAGTAAATAATTAATTTGATTTTCTTTAGTAATAATAAGCACTGAAAGCTCAGGGAAATAGACCTTATAAATGTTCTTTTTCTCCTGGACCTCTTTTGAGTTCAGAAAAGCGCCGAGTGAAACGGCGTATCTTTCGGTATTACTTCCGCTGCCGTCAGTCAGAAGATTGCCTTTCAAAACAATAAATTCTGTTCTCCGGTTTTTCTGGCGGTTCTCATCACTGCTGTTCGGAGCAAGAGGGAACTGGCTGCCATATCCTCTGGTTGTGAGGCGGGCAGGATCGACGCCGTTAAGCACCATAAAGTTCTTAATGCCTTCTGCGCGGCTGAGTGAAAGATTGTAATTGATATCATCGCTTCCGGTTGAATCCGTATGTCCCGCAATTTCAAGTGTGAGAGCCGGCTGATACCTTAGCATATCGATTACCCGGTACAGATTTCTTTCGGCGTCTTTTCTGATCGTTGCTTTGCCCAGATCAAAATTTATGTTATAAAGTGTGATTACTTCCGGTTCCTGCGTCAAAATTGCATATATACCCGGAGGGGCATTCTTGATATCAAAGCCGAGCGCCGCAAAGTTCCTGTTAGTTTCAACAGGAACGAAAGTAGTGTTTTCTAATCTGTATACGCCTGATGATGATTTGTCGAGCAGCTTGTCCCTGATCCAGCCTTTTTCTATCGTGAAGGAGACAGTAGCGGGAAGATCAGTTCCCGGTAATGCCGAAATCTGATACATCGGCCCGATGACCGGAAATTTGGCACGCAGCTCAGGGTTATCATAAATTTTAATTACGCCGCCGGAGGGGTTGAATCCTCCTCCGCGGAATGCGCTGTTCGCGAGTGCGGTACCTTCTTCTCCGGAGGTATTGACTTTAAAACGTGTTTCACTCTTTATTAACTGGCTTTTAAGTTCAGACGGGAGATCCGAAAAAACTTCCCTCGACTGTACCAGAGCGCCTGTTGCAAGATAAGCCGGTATCAGCTTAGTAAGCGCCAGATTTTTTAATGACGGTGAACCTGCATTTACCGAAAGGTCTTTGTAAGTGTCGATAGCCTCAGTATAATTTCCGGTCTCGTAGTTGAGGTCTGCGTATTTAAGTTTGGCTTCCTCAAGCACTTCAGCAGGAGGATTTGACTTTATTACATTCGAATACAATTCAATCGCATTTTTCGGATTATTATTCTGCGCTTCTATTTTGGCAAGCTCCATCTTAGCGTAGACAGAATTTTTGCTTTCAGGATAGTTAGTAAGCAGTTCGTTCAGGCTGCCCCGGGCCTTGGAAAGCTCACCCATCGTCATACTTATTGACGCCGACTGCAGTAATGCTTCGGAGGCAAATTCTGTTCCCTGATACTCTGAGATCAGGTTTGAGTATGTATCCAGCGCCAGAGAATAATTACCTTCCGTCGAATAGGATTTGGCAAGGTCGATCATTGCCCTCGGCCTGGCGAGACTGTTGTCGCTGCTTTTAAGTATCTGCTTATACTCCTTCCGTGCAAGCGCCAGCTGGTTTGCCTCTGTGAGCAATTTTGCTTTCTGGGCGAGGGCAGGGGAATACGCGGAGTTCATTGTATCTCTGAGGATCCGGTTATAGACTGCCAAAGCCCGTGAATAGTCATTTCTCCTGAACCAGTAATTACCGAGGAGGAACTCCGCATCATCCCGCCATTTAGACTCAGGATACGAAGAAACGAAATTTATGAAATTACTCATATCCTCTTTCCCGGTGGACTGATAATAAAGCAGATTGTAATACCCGATCTTTTCCCCGTCAACCTGGAAATTCCGCGCCGCGCTCCCTTTGATCGACGAACTGAGCCGGAAATTAATATTATAACCTGATTGATCTACGATATTGGAAGGGAAATTGTATGTGATCCTGTACTGCGACTTTAGCAGGTTGATCAGTGATTCATAAAGCGATAGAAGATCTTCGGGTTTAGTTACGAAGAAATACTCACCACCGGAACTTGCAGCAATTCTTTTGAGCACCGCATTCTCCCGTATGTTGAGATCAATCGCATAGATCGGGATGTCATATTCGGCAGAATATTTTGCGATCAGTTCCGGTGAAGCTTCAGATCCGATATTTACTCCATCGGAAAAGAATACGATTACCTTTTTACCGAGCGATTCCACTTTATTGGTAAGGGAGAGGGCATATAAAAGGGCGTCGTACATATATGTGCGTTTTGAGAAGTTGATATTCTTAACAGCTTTATACAAAAAAGTTTTTGATGAGCTGTATCTGATCCGCTGTCTCGCGTAGATTTCGTTTTTGAATTCAGGTACCGTGACTTTGTTTATTTCATCTCCGAAATCAAAAACAGAGGCGTAATCGCCGATATCCAGCCCTGCAACAAACCTTTCCGCGGCTTTTTCAAGCAATTGAATTCTGGGAGACATTGATTCTGAGTTATCGAAAACTAATCCGATATATAACTCACTCTGTCCGCGTTTTTTTAATTCATACACAGACTGTATACTTTGTGGTTTCACGGTATAGCGGTCATGCTGAATAGTAATACCCTCCAGATCATTTGTATCCAGATTAAGTATCTGCCCTCCGGCAGTGGTCAGTGTTACGAACAAATCGCTCTGAGGGAATCTCGAAAAATCCAGGGCATTTAATTTGATTTCAGCTTTGCCGGACTGAGCAAACAGATTCGCAAAGCTGATCATTACCGATAGTATTAAAGTTAACCGTACCATATTATTTAACCTCCATTAAAATTATTTCAGGGCCTTTCGCGACATTCAGATTTTCGAAGTATATCCCTTCTTTAGCAAGTTTATTTTCCAACTGGTTTAAGTATTCGGACATATTAATCATTTTGTCCTTATCTGTGTCAGAGTCAGGCTTGTTATCAATATCCTTTATTGCCGAGATAAAATCTTCAATATGAGATGAGAATGGTTCATTTGCGCGCTGAGGCAGTAAAAGTATATTTACTCCCGGCATCATCCGCGAGGCAGTCCCATCTATGGCTGAAGGAGGAATTTCGCTGCCTTTTGGCATTAGTAATATCAGTAACTGATTACGTGCAGGATTTATTCTGAGGAAATTGGATATATATGTAAAATTTATCGTATGGTTTTCAGAATTCATCATTTGATATTCGGAATTTGGCCCGGTTTTCCAGCCGGCGGTTATGATGTAAACTCCAAGATTATTTGAATCTGCCCGGCTGTCCATAATTTGAAGAATCTCAAATAATGAATAATTGTTTCCGGTATTTTCACCGCCAATGTTCAGAGATGTGCTGCCAGATTTGCTCAGCGAACCCTCAAATGCCTCATTAATCTCACCCGCAAAATCCTCATCGATCTGTAACTCGCTGTTCCTGATAATTGATGAAACAGAAAATAATTCAAGTGACCTGATGTTTTGAGCTGCAGCGCTCTGAATCAGTATAATTACTAAAAATACTAATAAGTTTTTCATATCAAAATCCTCCCTTCCTCGAATTGTACTCATCAATTTTTATGATCAGATCACTCAAGGAAAGCTCCTGCCCGATGAATCTGTTAATATCACTGTACATTTTCCAGTCCGCAGAATAAGTCCTGATTTTATCTGCCTGTGCAGCCGGAACCTTGTCGGTTCTCAGTTTTACTTCAAGCTGCTCGCGAACAGACTGCAGCAATTTTAATGCTTTACCCGCGGGATTATCCATTAATGCCGGGGCGCCTTTCGGTGAACTGAAAGTTATGATCGAAGAAGAAATTGACGCGATGTCGTTTATTTTTAACTCACTCAAATTTGCATCATCGGGATTGAGGGCATCCGGTTTTACAAGCATTGAAATGAGAGGCAGTACCGGTTCCGAACGGTTGAATGCAATTACCGATGCCGGAAATTGGGCATCATTTATGAGAAGGCTGATCGTCGTTTTGAAGCTTTCTTCATTATCGATTTCTCCGTCAAAAATGATTACTAACCCGTTTGAAGCAGCCCTGAATGAACTCGATATATTTCCCAGGATATCAAAATAATTTCCGTCTGCTGATTTGATCTCGATTGTACTGCCGGTTGCTTTTACCGGACTATTAAAATACAATGCGGATTTGGATTGGAAGTTCGTGGATTTTATGAGCCAGTCTTCGTAAAGTTTTTTGAAATTCTCAATGCTTGCATTTTCAAGCATAAGCGGTTTTATATTTTTCTGTTCAGTCACGCCGATCTGGTCTGAAGCGAAAAGGTCAAACCAGAAAAGTGATTTTATGAATTCGGGGCCATCTTTGACTGCCGGGCAGTAAACTATGATATTGGTATTTCCCGATTTTGTTGATTTTGTATATTCTTTCGGGACAAAACTGTTGAGGAATGCGAGCCCTGTATTTACTGAATCCGTGAAAGGGGAGCGCCAGCCGATATCTCGTCTGAAGCCAAGGCCAAGCAGATAAAGCTTTGATTCAGCCGTGAAACCGTAAATATCGGTCGCTCTGATGGTAACCAGTACCGGGCCGGCCGGTACGTTTATTTTGGAAGCGAAATTCCTCGAGAAACTTTCCGCATCATTACCGGCATCAGGAGATGAGTAAAGCACTTCGTCATTAAGCAGTACTGAAGTGATCGGGCGAGAATGGATTACCGAAAAGATAACAGTTGATTCATCATAAACTGTTGAATTGTTCTCGGGTGATAGGACGGCGAGCTGAGGGGCAGGGAAATACTGCGAATACTTAGCAGGGTAAAGTTCTTTATATAAAGAAGGCACAAGGTTGGAAACATTTCCCCGGGCTCCTTTATAGAGTTTCGCGTGGACAACCAGAGCGTTTTGGTCTGTCACCGGATCCTGTTTCATCAACTGGTCAAATAATTTCTTTGCTAATTCTTTGTTCCCGAGGCCAAAATAGCATAATGCGATATTCATTAATTTTTCATTCGTCGGAATTCTCAGATATGTCGTTTTCAATTCCTTAAGTGCACCCTTATAATTTCCGACGCCAAGGAGAATTTCGCCGCTGTAGTGGTGCATCTCGTCATTATAACCTTTTGATTCAGACAAATCGAGAAGTTCGAGCAGTGCAAGTTCGGTTTCAGAGTTTTGGAGATACTCTTCAATCAATGCTTTCTTCGCGCCGGCATTCTGTCCGTTCTCCGAAAGCGCGCTTTGTAATGAATCCGCCGACGCGGAAATCATAATTGCCTTTTCCTGGGCCAGAAGCTCATCATTAAGAACGAAAAAGGCCAGACCACAAAGGAGTATAACGTATGTTATACGATTCATATATCACCTCATATTATTTAGTTTTTATCCAGCAAATTAATTTTATCGATTAAGTTTTTAGTTGGCAGATCATCCGGCTGGTTCTCAGCAATAACTTTTAGCTCGGCCAGGCAGCCGTCATAATTCCCTGCGAGGAATAATTGCACCGCTGCATTAAATTGTGCCAGATACGATTTGTCGTATTCCGCAAGCAGTGTGCCGCCGTCCCCGTAAACTTCATAAACAATTACAGCCTGGGATTTTCCTTTTACGACAAGTTTATCAAGCGGCCTTATCAAATAGTTGGCAGGATCAATGTGGTTCAGGGTGAACTCTGAGATTAAAATCCCGGAACCGTATAACTTATTTGCGCCTTCCAGCCGGGCGGCAAGATTAACTGCGTCACCCAGTACGGTATAGTCAAAAACCTGATCGGAACCCATATTCCCTGCAATCACTTTGCCGGTATTTACACCGACGCGAATACTGATCTCCGGAAGCCCTTCTGACTTCCAGCGGGCGTTTAGCTCCGGAATAGAATTCTGCATTTCGAGCGCAGTTTTCAGGGCCTTTTCCGCGTGATCATCTGAAAATATGGGAACGCCGAATTCCGCAAGAATACCGTCGCCGATGTACTTGTCGATAATTCCGCCGTTATCGAGCACAATTTTCGTCATTTCGGTCAGGTACTGGTTTATCAGTTTGACCAGTTGAGCAGGTTCGATTTTTTCGGAAATTTTTGTAAAATCTTTAATATCCGAGAATAAAATGGTTACGAGTCTTTCTTCTCCTCTTAACTTCATCTGTGCCGGATCATCGATCAGTTTCTCCACAACTTTCTCAGGTACATATTTAGAAAAAGCATTTTTGATAAATATCTGTTCCTGGTTGCTGAGAATCTGCAGTATGATCAATTTCCCGAGGAATATTGTCGAAGCTCCGATAAATAAGGTCGAAACCGGTATGAGCAGGTGGGCTTGCAGGGAATAATTGCCTATCAAAATGATGGAAATCATTGACAGAAAACCTGTGATATAAAACGGGAGATTGCTCTTAAGAATTGTCGCAAAAGAAAATAAGATTCCAATCAGTATCAGGGAGAGGATTGTTATATATATACTCAGATTTCTGAAAAAGCCGTCAGTAAGAAACGCGTTGAGCATACTGGCGTGGATAAGTACTAGCGGTACATTGTCCTCGAGTTGTGTTTGTCCGAGGTCAGATATCCCTTCTGATACGTCTCCGATCAGCACGAATTTCCCCTCATAGTAGGTTACAAGGTCACCCTGCATTTCAGGATCGCGATAATATTTCAGGAGATTATGCGCCTCCATCATTCGTGGAAATTCCTGCCAGACTGAAGGATACGGAATATATGTCTGGCCGTTTCTGTCGATCGGAACAAAAATATCTTTTTCAACATATCTTGACGCTCCTTTATTGATTTTGACGTAGTCGCCCCACATAATAATCAGTGAGTCAAGCGGAACTTCAAGATAATCCAGGAAAATGGTAAGCGAAATTGAAGGGAGAACAATTGAATCAAGTTTAATAACAAGCGGGACGTGCCTGAAAACGCCATCGGGATCAGTATTGACGCTGAGATGCCCGAAGTTTGATGATTTTTCACTAAAACGGTCAAGTTGCACGAGTGCCTTTATCCCATAAAAGGTTGTACCCCGGTTAAGTTCTTTTGGGGCCCTGCCGGTTTTATTTTTTATTCTGTTATAAAATTCTCCGTCCCTCCATTTGAATGGCGTGGGCTGCTCAGAAAGAGAAATTCCCACCGGCAGATAGATTTTATCAAGTCCTCCGAGTGAACTTTCAAAAAGGGAATCGCCGTACTCGTCACCCGGATACGCGAAAATCATATCATACATAACCGCTGCGGGGGACAGTTCTGCCAGAACATTATTAACTTCTCCCAGGGATTCGCGTTTAAGAATATTTGTCCCGAAATAGCGGTAGGATTCACTTGTTACATTAAGGAGAATAACATCTTCCGTTTTTTTAAGGAAAGATGAATCCTTAATATTGAACCGGTAAAAAAAATCCAGAGCCTGGTAATCAAGCCGGTTCCAGGTAATATCACCGAAGTATAAAATTGAGCAGATTACTATGGTGACAAGCGCGTTGTAAAGAAGAAGCCTGGGTATTAAACCTTTACTTTTTAATCTCAATTTCATAAGATTTGTATAATTTATCCGTCCCTGTGTATAATTGCAATTTTGTGAGGAAATCTTCATTTGCAGATCTCACATTTCCTGCAATCTGGAAGGGTTTATCGGATTTATCATTCAAATCTTTTTTTGCAGCCTTGGCCACCTCATCCTCATACGCGAGCCAGGAATTTTTATCTATAGTTTCCTTTGACTGGAACAACTTTTCAATTTTCGGGTTTTTTTCCGTGTCGCAGATTATCGCAATACGGCAATTAGCAGAGAGGTTATCAAATTCAAAGTATTCAGTCTCCGAAGGAAGAATAAGAAGTTTGTCTTTTGACACCTCTTTGTTTTTATATTCCGATGAAAGAAGGGTTGCTTCCTTTTCGTCAGTAAAGACCACGTAAATATGAGAAGCAGACAGGGGTTGAACGAAAACTCGGAATTTATCTCCGGGTTTAAGTCTGTCTTTAGATTTAAGGCGGGTGATTTTATTGTTTTCAGAACTCAGCAGAATGCCTAATTTGGCCTGGACTTTTGTTTGCGCGCCGGTTTCAAAAACCAGGGCAGCAACAAAGATAATAGCAATAAGGTAACTGAATGTACATTTGTACATACTTATAAAACCCACTATTAATGACTGTCTAAAAAATAGCATTAAAAACAGATTTTTCAAAAAGAAAACAATAATCTGCATAATAAAAAAAGGCTGCTCCGGATTGCCCGGAACAGCCTTTTAAAGAATTTAGATATTAATTAGAAAGCGTAGCTTGCTGAGACATAGGAGAATGTCGGGGCTCCGCCAATATTTCCGAGGCCGGAACGTATTGTGGAAGCAGCTACAACGCCGTCAAGAGCGAATGTACCAAAGCGTAAGCCCAGGCCGAGTGATGCAGCGCCGGGAACAAACATGGTCTCTGAATCTTTCTGTTCAGGAGTAGTTTTTGTTGTTTTGCTCATTGAATGAGTTTCGGCAGAATATCCGCAGCGGGCAATCAACCAATCAGTTGCGTACCATTCAGCTCCAAGATTCCAGACAGGGAACTTAATATTTGACTCTTCAATGTCAGCTGTTCCGTTGAAATCTTTTGTTTCGCTGTATGATTCGTAAACGAAAGTCGGGCCGCCGATAAGGAGGAAATCACCTTCGTGATATTTCATACCGCAGCCAACTTTAATCTCAGTCATAGATGGGTTATCGCCGGACTTGCCTGCAGTTTCCCAGGATCCTGATGAACTTGAAAATCCAACAAGTGGAATAACTGACATCTTAGATGTAAGCGGCATTGTTACTTTTCCGTACAGGGAGAGGATTGACTGAGAGATATCAGTGATCTTCCCGCCGTTTGGTTCGTATGAAGCTCCGGTGGTCATAAATGTGAACCCTGCGTCCAATTTCATATCAGCTGCAAGTTTCATCAAAATACCTGCATTCAGGCCGAGCTGGGAGGCGGAACCTTTTGAAGTTCCGGTACCCGGATCATTTTCTTTCCCGGTGCTTGCATAGGCAATACCGAGACCAACAGTCATATTATCCAATTTATAGGAACCCAGCAGTTCGAGATTATTTTCCAATCCTACAACCTTTGCTCCGCCTACCGTGGTATTTACTGCGGACACAACACCTGCCGGATCAAGGCTTGAGATTCCGGTGTGAATGCCCATCAGGTCATTTTTGGTAAGCAACGCTCCTACGGTGAGTTGATCATTGATGTAGAAGTTGAATCCTGCAAACTGTCCGGCATCACCGGCGTTGCCAAGATCACCCCAGATGAAGTTGGAGTATGTGGCAGCGTAGGCAGGATTATATTTCAACAGTTCAGGATCAGTAACAAACGGATTGCCGCCGAGGCTTGTAACCCTGGCGTAACCGCCGGCTTTCTGATTTCTCTCCTGAGCCACCATTGAAATGTTAACAAAGAGTACTGTGAGGACGAAAAATACAAAGAACTTTTTCATAAGTAATCCTTTAAATGTGTATTGACTCTGCAAACCTATAAAAAGGAATAATAAGATACAAGAATTTTTATTGGAGAGGGACCGGCCATAAATTACATCACAATGTCAAAAATTACAGTGATTATCAGTTTCGGAGGGATTTTATTTATTGATAAACTGCATTTACCCAAAACCTGTAAAGATATTATATTGTTTTTCTTTATTTAATAATTAACTGAATGGCCCGCAGAAAACATATTAAAGTTGCAGAAGTTAATGATCTCCCGAATGTATATTCCAAGCGGATTGAGGGATCATTAGAAAAATTTTCTCAGATTGTCAGCAACAGGCAGAACCTGACGCTTGAACTGGCCTGCGGAAATGGTGAATATACGACAGGCCTTGCGAAGCTTTATCCGGACAGGTTTTTTATCGGTGTGGACAGGAAGCCCAACAGAATATGGAGAGGCGCGATTACGGTAAAGGAGGAAGGGCTGACCAACGCCGTCTTTCTAAACGCGCATATCGAGAGAATTGAACAGTTGATTCCCCCGCAGTCCGTGGAACATATCTGGATTCCTTTTCCGGAACCACATCCTGAACGGGGCGGCAGAAAGAAGCGCGTTATCCATCAAAGGTTTTTATCCATATACAGAAAATTATTAAAGACTGATGGTGTTCTTCACCTGAAAACGGATCATAAGTTCCTTTTTGATTATGCGCATACTCTGTGCGGGTGGATGGGGCTTACTGTTGTTAAATCTGTGCCTGATTTGAGAAACACCGGAGGGCTGACTCCGGAGGAGAGCATAATGACCCGCTTTGAATATGACCACCTGCGGGACGGAAGAAAAATATATTATATCAGTTTTTTATTAGATAACTTTGACCTGACAAAAATTCCCAAATATGAATGACCGAACGTAAAAAAATATTTATCTGGACACTTTTCGATTTCGCCAACACATCGTTCTCGCTTACCGTTGTAACTTTCATCTATGCAGTTTATTTTAAGAAAGTCGTAAGCGAGGGAGCGCCGATAGGTGATTTTTACTGGAGCCTTAGCACGAGTATCGCAATGCTGATAACCGCGGTCATCTCGCCTGTGCTAGGCGCAATTGCGGATTATTCGGCCGGGAAGAAAAGGTTTCTGTTGTTCTTTACAATTATGTCTATTACAGCTACCTGCCTTTTATATACTGTCGGGAAAGGGGATATCCTAAGCGGGATAATAATTTTTATTATTGCAAACATTGGATTTGAAGCAGGACTTGTTTTCTATGACGCTTTTTTACCTGAGATCACTAAGCCTAAAAATTATGGCAGAGTAAGCGGATACGGCTTCGCGATGGGATATTTCGGATCGATGGCGACACTGATTGGAATATATCCGTTGCTGGAAAATGATATGATAAAAGAATCGTTTATTTTTTCCGGAGTATTTTTTCTTGTATTCTCCCTGCCGCTGTTTTTCTTTTTAAAAGAAACCAGAACGAAGAAAACGGAAAAATTAAGTTTTTTTAATATCGGATTCAGCCGTGTTATATTTACTTTTAAGCACCTTCCTAAATACAAAAATCTCGCGCTTTTTTTGCTTGCTTACTTCTTTTATATAGAAGGGGTAAATACGGTTATTTTCTTTTCGGGCAATTATGCCAGCACTACTCTCGGATTTACGGAAAAGGAATTACTGGTCTTTTTCTTTACCGTACAGACAACGGCTATTGTTGGTTCAATTATCCTTGGCATTGTTTCGGACAGGATCGGACACGTAAAAACTATCATTATTTCGCTGCTGCTCTGGCTCATAACGGTAGGGCTGGCTGCGGTGATTGCTGACAAGGATTGGTTTTACGTTGTTGGTTTAATGGCGGGAGCAGCGATGGGGTCGAGCCAGTCGTCAAGCAGATCCCTGATGTCTAAGCTAACACCGCCTGACAAGAAAACTGAATTCTTCGGGTTCTATTCTTTCTTTGGAAAGAGTTCTGCGATACTCGGCCCGATTTTGTTCGGCGCTATCAGCTATATCACCGGTAATCAGAGACTGGCAATTCTTTCCCTGACAGTGTTTTTTGTGATTGGTTTACTTCTTTTAATGAAAGTTAAGGAAGCAGATCCGGAAACTCTATTATAGCTTTGTCATTTTAGCAGTTTTTAGCAAAAGCTGGACTTTTAAAATCTTCAACCTGGCTTTACCTCCTGTCCCGCGGCCGGATGCAATCCGGCGCTACGGATCCTGCGAATTCAAATTGTTTACAATACTGTACAGAAAAATAGACATAGCAAATTGTTCAATTTCCGGTAAACTCGTTACACAGACCAATTAGTTTCATTTGCGATGAAAAACATCAAATATTTAAGGTATTGGGTTCTCACCTTTTCTGGCACGCCGTTTGAACATTTATAAACAGATAACATTTTGAGGTATGTGATGAAAACTAAAATAATTCTAACTGCGATTTTATTTGTGATTCTTGCCGGGATGGTTGAGAGAACGGAAGCGAGATCCGGCAATGCACATTTCAGCTACTTTTATGAGAATCTAAGGGGGCACGGAAGATGGATCGTACTTGACGACGATTTTATAGTTTGGCAGCCCTACAGGATGCGTGCAGGATGGGCGCCTTATTATAGCGGGTCCTGGGTTTGGACCGATTATGGCTGGTATTGGGACACTGATGAACCATTCGGATATATAGTCTACCACTACGGCAGATGGCATTATGATGACTATTACGGCTGGATATGGGTGCCTGATTATGAATGGGCTCCTGCGTGGGTTGACTGGCGTTATAATGATGATTATATCGGCTGGGCGCCGCTGCCTCCATACGCACAGTTCCGCCGCGGATCGGGAATATATTTTACGATAAATTTTCAGATTAACTATGTACACTGGCACTTCGTAAAATACAGGGATTTTCACGGACCTTACTTTGAAAGGAATTACGTTCCTTCGCATTACAAGTACAGAGTATACAATAATACACGGAGAGAAGAAGGCGGCCTCTACTATGATAACGGAGTGAGGAACAGAGGAATTGACAGGAGTATTGTTGAAAGGCGGAGCGGGAAAACCCTTAGGCAGCGTGATCTTCAGTTCGGAAATAATGATGAGAGAAAACCGGGTGCGATAGAGCGGATTAATGTAAGAAGGGCTGATTTCGAAAACGCACGCACCATTGATGTACGTGAGATGAAGCTTGAAACAGGGAAAACCAGGTCGTCGCTTAAAATCCAGAATATAGAAATCGGTGAAAAGAGAAGCCGTCTAAATGAGGAAAGGGAGCGCAAGCCTGAAATAAAAGAACGGAATAAGGATGTAAATACAAACGAAAATAACGAGAGACAGCGGGTTGAAAGGCAGACTCCGGTAACAGACAGAACTGATGACCGTACGACCCCGATTCAGTTAGAGCGTAAACAAGCAGAAGAAAGAAAAACTGAATTGAACAGAAATTCCGGTTCCCGCGAAATGAATAAAAGTGAGTCTGTCAACCGGACGAGTGAAAGACAGAAGACTGAGGCTCCGGCAGTAAATGAAAAGTCACGCGAGAGGAACAGGGAGGTTGCTCCTTTGAGGGAATCTAAAGCAAGCCGGGAAAATGAAAGCGTCAGAACAAGAGAGAACACCCGGACAAATAAATCCGGAGAATCCGAAAGGACAGGCACGAGGACTAAAGAAAGAGAAAGACGATAAGTTGATTTGCTCAGATGAATGGTGAACACGTCAGGTAACGATGATAAGACAAAAGCCCCGGAAACGGGGCTTTTGTATTTAGTGCGCCCGGCATATTCATTAACTCGGAGGTGA
>CAIMOS010000272.1 GCA_903843135.1 uncultured Ignavibacteriales bacterium
AGTCGTACAAAGTTATATCCGGGCGGGACATTCGTTTATAATAACGAATTAGTACTTAATAAATTTTATCTCAACTTATCCTACAATCTCATAAACGTAAAGTCACAGGAAACTACTAACTTAAGGTATCAGGATCTCGGATCTAATATATTAATCGCCGCGCTTCTCCGCGATATTTTCTCCTCGTTCTAACCCTCAAAAAACAAAAACCCCGGCAGTCCTTTTTTCGGTCCGCCGGGGAAGAATATTAGCTTAGAATATTGGGAATTGCGTTATACCATTTTCTCAACATTCCATACGTATGCGTGAATTCCCTGCTCTTCTGCTTCTTTGTTTATCCCTATAACTTTTTCAAGCAGAGAATCAACCACGCCGTCATCGACCACGGTGATCAGCGCCGAATTCTCACTCGGCCAAATATGTGTGCCGAGATGCGGTTCACCTTTCTCGCTTCCCTGCCCGTGGACTTTAAGGAACCTGGTATATCCCCGGATCTTCAATTCGTCCAGGGCATCATTTACTTCTTCGGTTAAACCGTGATTAAATACTATCATTACAGATTTCATTTCCTGCTCCTTATTCTAATTCTTTTTTCTTTTTAACTTTGGTCTCGAACACAGAATACATCACCGGCACCAGCACCATAGTAATGAGTGTAGAGAATGTCAATCCGCCAATGGTTGCAATACCAAGCGGTCTCCATATTTCCGATCCTTCGCCGCTGCTTACTGCAAGAGGCAGAAGGCCAAGCAATGTAGTAAGAGTTGTCATAAGCACCGGACGCAACCTGTTTCTTCCAGAAGAAACTATCGCCTCACGCAGTTCAATACCGCGCGCTCTTGTTATGTTGATGTAATCAACAAGCACTATCGCGTTCTTCACCACGATTCCCACCAGAAGCACCGCGCCAAGAAAAGCGACAACACTGAAAGAAATGCCCGTTACAAAAAGGGAAATCACTACTCCGGTAAATGCGAAAGGAACAGAGAACATTATTATGAACGGATCCAGCAGTGATTCAAACTGGGCGGCCATAACCATATAAACGAGAACAATACTAAGCGCAAGAAGCAGGAACAAATCCTTGAAAGTGTCTGTCTGCTGCTCAATCTGTCCCGCATATTCAATTGTTGTATTCGGAGGCATCTCTATTGTGGATGCAAATGCTTTTATATCAGCAGCCACTTCGCCAAGCGACCTTCCGGAAACATCAGACAAAACTCCGATTACGCGCTCCTGTTCTTTCCTCTTAATAGTCGGAGGCGAATATTCCTGAACCACATTTCCGACATCCTTCAGCCTTACTGTTGTACCCATCAAAGTCTTAACAGGAAGATTTTCGATATCTGTTATGTTTGTTTTCCTGTCAGGCGGCAGACTGACGAATATATCATATTCGTCGCCCATCTCCCTGAACTTTGTCGGAGTCAGGCCGTAGTAGTTGTTCCGGAGAGTATTTCCGACAATCATTGTGTTCAGCCCGCTGAGCGCCATTTTGTCCCGCTGGAGAATTATCTGAAGCTCGGGGCGGGGATCGCCGATATCAATGCGCACATCACGCGTTCCTTTGGTCTTCTCCATATAGTCTTTTAATTTGTTCGCGACCTTGTAGGATTCCTTAAGGTCAGGGCCGATGATATCCACTTCAACCGCGGCGCCGCCTGCGCCGGTCAGGAATGAGGCTCCTCCCGCTGTATTTATCACCAGGTTTTTTACTCCCGGAAAAGGCTTTAATTTCTTTCTCAAAGCGTCAGCCATTTCAAAGATGGACCTGTTTCTCTGCGCCAGTTTTGTTGTCCTTAATTGCAGCCCTGCAATATTTGAACCTTCATTCTGGCCGAACAGTATCGAAGAGAAACCCATATCGTTAACGCCGGCCCTGGCTGAAACGTAAACTACCTCAGGGAAATCTTCTTTGATGATATTCTCGATTTGTTTAACATATTCAACAGTCTCCGCAAGTTTTCTTCCCGGCTCCAATTCAACCGTAACCTGGAACTGGGATGCATCTGATTTCGGCATAAATTCTGTGCCCAGCAGCGGAATCAGCGAAATAGAAACCGCAAATATTCCGGTAGAAACAAAGATCACTGTCTTTTTATTATCGAGCGCTTTTTCCAGAATGCGTTTATAAAAATCATCCATCGCCGTAAGCATTTTTGCCAGCGCCGCGTCGGTCTTTTTCAGCAAAGGATTTGTTATCGGTTTCGCGTTCTTTTTTGATATGAGAATTTTCGCTGCCATCATCGGAATAAGCGTGATCGCCGCAAGAAGTGAAACCAGTATCATTACAGTAACCAGAAATCCGAGCTGGTTAAACAAAATACCCGCGATTCCGGAGATGAAAACCAGAGGAAAGAACACTGCCACGATGGTAAAAGTGGAGGCAGCAACCGCAAGCCCCACTTCGGATGTCGCAAAAATCGCCGCTTCTCTCGGCCTTGCGCCCCGTTCAATATGGTGCATAACGTTTTCAAGTACAACAATCGCGTCGTCCACCACCATACCCACCGCGATGGAAAGCGATGAGAGCGAGATGATGTTGATCGTATTGCCCGTAAAATAGAGGTAAATAAAGGCGCCAATCAGGGAGACCGGCAGGGTTACGATAATAATAATGGTCGCGCGCCATTGCCTCAGGAAAATGAGGATTATGAATATTACGAATACACCGCCGAGCAGGACCGCTTCTGTCAGGTTGTCTACCGACTGAATGATAAACTCGGATGTGTCCTGAATAATATTGATCTTTACGTCTGTCGGCAGGGTTTTCTGTATCTCAGCCAGTTTGGCCTTTACGTCTTTAACCACCTGCACGGTGTTTGCTCCGGACTGCTTCTGGATCATAACCTGCAGCCCTTTTCCCCTGTTCAGCCGGACATTGATCGACCTCTCTTTTAAACTGTCTTTTACTACCGCTACATCTTTCAGATATACAATTCTGCCGCCCGAAGCTGCAACAACTATGTTCCGGATCTCGGCAGCATCTTTGAACTCAGCCGGAACACGGAGATTGTATTCCATTTCTCCCATCTTGATCGAACCTGACGGCAGGTTCACATTTTCTGCCTGTAGCGCCTGCCCGATCTGTGAGACAGAAATATTGTATGCTTCAAGTTTCTTTGAATCCACGTTAACAAGTATCTGCCTGACGGGGCCGCCGAATGCCTGGATGGAACCTACTCCGGCAACTCTTTTTAACGGGTCGACCAACTGGTTCTCAACTAATTTGTTCAGGCCTTCATAACTCTCTTCTGCCTGAACGGCAATAAACATAACCGGGAAAATATTAGTGCTGAACTTAAATATTACCGGGTCCTCCGCATCATCAGGAAGCCCGCGCTTCGTAAATTCCAGCGCCGTGCGGATATCATTGGATGCTTCATCAAGGTTTGATCCGTATTCAAATTCAAGCGTTACAACGGACATATTGTCTATTGATGTTGAACGGACTTTCTTCAGATTCGTAACCGAACTCAGGCCGCTTTCGATTTTTTTGCTGACGTTTAACTCAACGTCCTGCGCGCTCGCTCCCGGGTACTGTGTCAGCACGCTTATCACCGGCGGTTCTATCTCGGGAAACAGATCGATAGGAAGGCGCATAAACGAAACAGCGCCGATTATCATAATTCCCACGAAAAGCATTATCGTGGTAATCGGGCGTCTGACCGATAATTCAGGTAAATTCATATTTAGTTCCTATTCCTGTTTTGATTTAACTTCGACTTTGGTGCCGTCTTTCAGCAGCCCCTGTCCTTTGGAAACAAGATCATCACCGGCAGAAAGCCCTGACGTTATTTCAACTTTTGAGTCAAATTCTTTACCCAGAGTCAAAGTTACTCTTTTAGCAAGATTCTCTTCCACAATGAATCCGTAATAAGCAGTAGCTCCCAGCTGTTTCAGCGCCGAAACGCGCGAGATAACAATACCGGTTGTTTCTCCCGCAAGAATCTTCGCGCGGACAAACATACCCGGCCTTAACTTCATAGCAGGATTTGGAATCTTAATTTCGATTTCGAATGTGCGCGTGGCGGCATTTAAGGTCGGATTGATTTTACTTACAACTCCGCGGAAAGTTTCCCCGGGATAAAGGTCGGATATTACTTCGACTGTCTGGTTTAACTTTACGTCCCTGAAATTCGATTCGCTGGCATAAGTAATAAGTTTAAGATTATTTAACTGCATAAGCTGCACAATCGCGGGCGCTCCGGACGCGCCGGGAGAAAGCATAAATATTTCTCCTTCGTTTAATCTCTTTGCCGTAATGATTCCGGCAAACGGCGCCCTGAACTGCGTGTTAGTCAGCATCAGGTTGTAAGTTTTTTCCGCGTTCTCATACCCTGCTTTAACCCTGTCAAAGTCAGACTGAGAGATCGAGCCCATTTCGAACATCGGCTTCATTCTCTCGTAATCGTTCTTCGCGAGCTGATATGCAATCTTCGTTTGGGACAGCTGAGTGTCATCCATCTGAAAAAGCAGATCGCCTTCCTTAACTGACTTTCCTTCCTCCACAAATATTTTTTCGATCCGGGCGGTGGTCTGCGCGCCGAGGTTCGCTTCTTTCCACGCCGCTAATGTACCGACGAGTTCGATTGTACGTTCGATTTTTTCAGTTCTGACTTTTACCACTTCAACGGGAACAGTTTCATCTCCCTTTGCGGTATTCGCGTCCTGTTTCTTCGCGCAACCGGCGAGGAAAAGCGCGCCCGCTAAAATGGCTGATAATAATTTTATGTTATTCATTTATCGTATCTCCTTTATTTCAAATTCATAGTTAAAATTTTTCCGGTAAGAACACCAAGGTCGGACTCCGCGACGCCAAGATCGTAAACGGCCTGCAGCCTGTTTAATTTTGACTGGCGCAAAGCCAGTTCAGCATCATTTACTTCAAGCTGTGTCGCCAATCCGTTGTCTAATCGTGATTTTGCGATGCTGTACCCTTCGCCTGCCTGGTTTACGGTTTTGGACTGTGCCTCAATCCGGATTATTGCCTGCTCTATTCTATAGATAATGCTCTGCGCCTGTGTCCTGATTGAGTTCAGAAAACCGCTTTTCTGTTCATTTGCCTGGCTGAGTGTAATTTTCGCCTGCTCAATTTTTGATTCTGTCCTGAACCCGTGAAATACCGGCACCTGAAGCTGAAGTCCGACTAAAAATGTTTTAACCCATTTATAATCGCCGATCTTAAAATCATTTGCCTGTGCCTGGTACTGATAATTTCCGAAAGCCGCAAGCGAGGGGATGTAGGCTGTTTTTTCAAGCGATACGGAACCTTCGCTGAGTTCTATTTGCTTTTCAAGAAGCGACAACTGAGGATTATTGCTGATTACATCCTGCATCACATTGCCGATCTCCGGGACTTTTCCCCCATCCTGAGCGGAGAGTTCTCCCGTTACTTCAATTTCTGTGTTTGCTTCCAGGCCAATTGTCACTTTCAAACCGTCAACTGATAACTTATAGTTATTCTCTGCCTGCAGTACTGCCGGTTTCAGATTTTCAACCTGCACTTCTGCACGGAGCAGATCGTAGTTGGAGAGTAATCCCCGCTTATTCAGGTTCCTGATCCTTCCCAGATTATCCTCAGCGTTTTTTAAACTCTGATTCATAACTTCTTTTAATTCCCTTACGAGAAGCACAGCGAGATATGCCTTCTGAACTTCTCCTGCTGTTTTAACTTTGGCAGCATTTAAGTTTGCCCTGGTAAGTTCAACACCCGTTTCCGCCAGACCGCTTCCGTTTATCAGCGCCATTGAAAAAACCGGCATTCCAAGACTAAGGCCTCCGGAATAGGAATTGTCCGCTCCGATTTTCAAAGTCGTCCCGAACGGGGAACCGGGCGGCAAAAATATTACGGGCTTATCAATATATCTCTGGTACTGTCCCGTCGCGTCCAGCTGCGGATAGAAACCGCTGTGTGTTTCCCGCAGTTTTTCTTCCGCCTTCCCGATATCCATTTTCGCAATTTTAATGCTGCTGTTTTTATCCAGAGCAAGTTGAACTGCTTTATTCAGATCAATCACGATTTTACCGCCGTCCTGCCCGAACAGGGCAGCGGAGGTAAAAATCAGCGCTATCATAACTCTTATCATAAATGGTTCCTTAACGTTATTCTTCATTATTAATTTTCAGGCCGTCAAAAATAAGCTTAACGGCAAATATCATTTCGTCAGTAACTTTATTAAAATCAATTGTTTTATCCACGCTGAAGGACGCAAAATAAAATTCACGGTGCCGCAGCGCCTCTGAAAAAGTAAGTATGAGTTTCGCAACTTTTTTTGTGTTGCATTTTTTAATCTCGTTTCTCCTTGCCCCTTCCTGCAATATCTTATCGATTATGTCGGACTCAGCCTGATGGATCGACTGAATATGCCGGAACATCTTCCCCTTCAGTTCAAGCATAATGCCGGCATTCATATCGTGGAACTTTAGGCTCTCCTGCAGGTATCCGAATTTTGTCTTTTCGAAATTGATAATCTTATCGATAGCGGAATCGGACTGCTCAACAGATTTAAGGACGGCGGAAAAATAATTTTCCTGTTCCCTTTTCATCACGTCATCCAGAAGGGCGTCTTTATTTGTGTAGTAATAGTAGAGAGAAGATTTTTTCATCCCGAGGGCATTTGCGATATCATCCAGCGTTGTCTTCGCGAATCCCTGCCTGGCTAACAAAAGGCGGGCCGTGTTAAGTATCAGGTCTTTTTTTGAATCAGTGGGCTGCGTTGTCATATTTTTCAAACATTTTAATCTAATGTTTGAAACATACGAATTAAATTTATTCCCCGCAAGCGGATTTTTAAGAGATTTGCCGGAAAGTCCGAAACGAATTAATAATAGAAGATAATCAACAATAAATTCTTAATTTTTAATTCATAATTTTTAATTAATAAGGCTCCGGATAGATTAATTTTGCAGTGGCCGGGAGATGTGAGATTTTTTGATTCCGGAGCTTATTTTTTAGACGGTTGATTTGCTTTCAGGGCCTTTACCACCCTGTCGTAAATGTCCTTGTCTGCTTTAGAAATCAGGAAGGCTTCCAATTTATCAGCATTCGTAAGGGAGTGGTAAAATATCATTTCTTTTTCTCCCGTGCAGATTCTCATCATTCCTCTTGCTTTACCTTCAAACACTCCGCCCCGCAGATCGGTGATCTCTTCGGGATAAGTTACGCGTTTTTCAGCCGAGAGGAAAAAGTCGCTTCCGGTGATTACTCCGTCTTCAATTTCAATTTTATACGGAGTGTTTTTGTTTAACCGGATAAAGTAACGGTTGAGAAAAAAGATCATAACGACAATCGCCGCGGCATAAATTTTCTGCGCCATATTCGCGTTGCTGAAATTCAGAAGGGGGAGCATATATAGTATCAGCACAAATGTGGCTGCCAGGTTGCCGTAGCGGTAGATCAACCTGAAGAAAAACGGGTATGTATAAGTTTCCTGCATAAAATTCTATATTAAAGTGATAAAATAAATAAATATTGAATAATGTGTTTAATCGCGCTCGCTTACGAAGCATCAGAAAAATATAAAATTGTAATCGCCGCCAACCGGGATGAATTTCTTGACCGCCCGGCTGCTCCGGCATACTGGTGGGAAGGGGCTGATCTTCTTGCCGGGAGAGACATAAGAGCGAAAGGAACCTGGCTCGGAATAACGCGCACCGGAAGGATCGCCGCAATTACAAATTACCGTGACCTTATTAATAAAAAGGAATTCTCAACTTCCCGCGGTTCGCTTGTAACGGGGTTTTTACTAACCGGGATTTCACCGGAGAAATATCTGGAAGCGCTGTCCCGGGATGCGCGGAATTATGACGGTTATAATCTTATCTGGGGTACGCCTTCGGAACTATTTTACTTTTCGAATAAAGAAGGCGACGGAATAAAACTCGGCAAAGGCGTTCATTTATTAAGCAACCACCTCTTAAACACTCCCTGGTTCAAGTCCGTAAAATTCCGCGAAGGATTTGAAAAAATACTGCAGAACGAAGGTGATCCGGAAGAACAGTTACTCACTCTGCTGAAAGATCCGGAAAAAGCGCCTGACACTATGCTCCCCTCGACGGGCCTGCCTTATGATGCTGAGAAGAATATATCATCCGTTTACATAACAATGGGCAACTACGGAACGCGCTGCTCAACCATTATTACTATTGATTATGATGATAATGTTGTGTTCACGGAAGCGGGCCATCAGCCGGAAAAGAATTTCAGAAAATTCAATTTCAGAATTGAACCGCCTCAGATATAGAACGCCTGCTTCAAATAAAAAAGCCGGCTTGCGCCGGCTCAAAAATTTATCTTCCGAAGAAAACGTATCGTTTATCCGTTATTTCAGATTTATCTTTCACCAGCGTCATCCACTGATTAAAATAATACGACTTTTTCTCGCTTATGATATTATCGCGCAGACTGTTTCTCTGCAGTTTGTATGCCGCCTGATCAAAAGGCGTTCTTTCTTTTACCTTAATCAGGTAGTATCCTCTGTTCCCTTTTACGGGGCCGATAACTGTGCCTAATTTGGCATCTGCAGCTTTCGCGCTGAAGTTGTAATCGGTACCGACTGTAGGAACGGTGCCGCCGGCAGTAAACCCGGCCGCTGTATTGAACACTGCCCTGCCGTCAAGCGAAGTAACTTTTGCGAGATCACCGCCAAGTTTTCCTTTAAGGCTTTCCACGATCGTCCTCGATTTTTCAAGTTTCTTTTCGCGCAGAACGAGGCTCTCAACTTCTTTCTTAACATCATCAAATTTCTTAACGCCCGCTTTGATGACTTCCGAAACTTTAAAAACGGCATAGCCGTTCATTGATTTGAACACGGGGCTGACAGTATTCACACCGTTTTCAAACGCGAATGCAATAGCGCCTTTGTTGTTTCCTAAACCCGGGATCTGGTATGCGTCTTCATTAAAAGGAGCAGATTCTTCAATTTTGTATTTAGCAACTTCTGCTTCTTTTTCAAAACCGTTTTTATCCGCGATGTATGCAAAATCTGTCGCTGCGGCGTAAATATCATCGCGCGTAGTGGCGGAAGGCTTGATGCTCATAACGATTTTTTCGACAACAAACCTGCTGCTGCTTCTGCCGGTGGTTTTAATTATATGATATCCGTAGTTGGTCTTAACCGGTTTTTGGACAACATTAATTCCGCCGCTGAACGTGGCGTCTTCAAATTCTTTTACCATTCTTCCTTTTCCGAACCAGCCGAGGTCTCCGCCTTTGACTGCGCTGCCCGGATCTTTGGAGTACTGTCTTGCGAGATCTCCAAAATTGGATCCGCCGGTTGCAAGTCCGTAAATCCTGTCAGCTTCAGCAAGGTCTTTGGCGTCATCGCCGGAAGACTGAATAAGAATGTGCTGGGCACGGGCAAATTCATTCGCACCGCCTACCGTTGCGAGAAGTTTATACAATGTATATCCTGTCGCTGTTGGTACAGGGCCGACAAGAGAATTGGACTGGGCAGCCAGCAAAGCTGATACCGCGTTTTCTGGCAGAGCCTCGATTGTCAATGTATCGACACTGTAAGGCGTTTCGGAGTAACCGTCAATATAATATTTGAATGATGTGTCTTTCTGTGCCTTAAGCAGAACATCGTTCAGCCTGTCGATAACCTGCGATGAATCTCTTTTCGAAGCCGCAATAGGGAAATTTGCATACTTCAGTTTTCTTGAAGCTTCAACTTTGAACTTATCGGGGTTGTCATTATAATATTTGCGCATTTCGTCTTCGGCCGGCTTAAAATCCTTATCGGCAAAGCGGCTGATATCAACCAGAACATAGTCCGCGGTCATTCTGATATTCTGTTCCGTGAACTTGCGGAGTATCTCTGATTCAGGCACTAACAAAGATGAATTAACAAGGCTCTGCAGTTTTTCGCTGAGAATCTGCTGTTTTACTATTTCTTCGGCCTGGATAAGCGCGTCTTTATTGCGGGCATCGCGGATGGCCCCGTCATAAAGTTCGCGGTTAAATCTGCCTGTTGAATCGATAAAACTTCTTTTTAAGAAATCGGGAGGATTCTCGCCGAGAATTACATCCGTAACTTCCTGGTCAGAAGCAGAGATGCCGTACTCTTCAAGCTTCAGTTCGGTTATCCTCTGAGCAATAACCGCGTCCCAAACCTGGTCACGGAAAGCGTCAATATTTTCTTCATCAACATCCTGGCCTGTCTGCGCCTTCTGGTTTTCTCTCGCTCTGTCCACGAAGTTATTGAAATCCTGGTAACTGATCTCTTTTCCGTTTACGGAACCGACATTGTTTGAGCGGCCGCCTAAAGCTTCAAGCACGTTCGAATCGGATATAATCATAAACAAAACGAACAAACCACCCACTCCGAGAATAAAGGCAGGCGCCAAAGTTCTCATCTTGGCCATCATACCCATAATAAGTAAGTCTCCATTAAAATAATATTAAAAGTCAAACTTTTAAGTTACTAACATTAAGGCTAAAAATCAATTTTAAGCGGTATTTTAGGTGATTATTTTCCTTCATTTTTCGCCCGGAATCGAAGAAACGATGAGAAATTGACAATTGATAATGGACAATTGGCAATGGTTAATGGACAATTGACAATTGACAATGGACAATTGGCAATGGATAATTGGTGATTGCGGGGTTTGTCGGTATCCAGCAACAAAAACCGTAACCCCGTTAGGGGTCAAACAGATTTTGCGCAAAACGACGCTTCCGTTTTACGGTTCAACTGAAAAACGGTGGCAAAAGTATTATGTCGTTCCTGCGTCTAATCACTTAAACCAAAAACTGACACTGTTACTGATAATTTTTAATTCCATATTCTAAAATGCCGCCGAATAATCACTTGAACCCGTTTTACCGCCGCCTTGCACGTTGCCCTTCATTCATCTTTAATAAGCGTTGCCGTCAGATCTTTCATAAATATCCAGCCTGAGCTGCTGATTATTCTGATACTGACATTATATACCCCGGGTGACAAGCCCAGATCCGCTGCATTAATTTCCACATAAAATTTACCTGCTCTCATATAAGCATCGACAAGAATATGCGATTCACCGCTTCCGGCGCCCGTTAATTCTGCTTTCACCTTGCAATCAGCCGCAATATAAAACTCAAACACCGTTGAAACCGTAAATGGCTCCGGACCGGTTCTCCTGATTGTAAAAAAAAGCGTATCCGGTTCATCTTCCGGCATATCACCAAACTCCCGGGATAAATTTCCCATAATATTTTTTCCGTTAAAAAATCTTTAAAAAAGCGGCGCGCCGCTCTTGTTAGAAACGGCACGCCTTCTCTGTACTACTGTTAGGTGGGACAAATTTTCAAATTCAATAATCAAATTATATAATACACGCTATACGTGCCTTTTCAGCTGCGGTCTTAATCCGCTTTCACATCTTCCCGATTAAAGCAAGAAAACCGTAAAATACCGCGGCCATAATAATTCCGGCCGCCCCGAGCACAAGATTCACACTCTGTTTCCTCTCCTTTTTCGCCCGGCGGTATGCGGCGGTATAAGCATCACAGGCAGAGTTATAGTCTCCCTGCGGCGCGGCCCATTCATAATACGGGCCCGTTTGCTTTATAAAATTTCCGTTCATCTTAATCTGTCCTCTGTATTTGTCTGTTGATCATTAAATTGTACTTGCAAAATACCGCGCCTTTATGCGGCCGTGCGCGTCATAAGCGCGGCAACCGGCCGGTATGTTTCCATCCGCGGGCGCAATTAATTTTTTATGCAGCGTATACTGAAACCAAATGCCTTTTCGATATAGTCGAAGTTATTAACAGAATATGTATACAAGAAAAAATAACTTGCCTTTCCGGAAGCGCCTTGCGAAGAACTCCACATATCTGTTTCAGGATCAGCACCCCCAAGCAATCCGATAAATGTTCCAGGCCAGCCATTAACAGCAGGCACGTTACGGAATCCCGCCAACAGAGCAGTGAAGCCGCTTGAGTTTGTGGCATCCTGACTCTGACCTACGGCCAGTAATTTAAGATGGTCACCGTTTACGGCAGTTACTAATGTCTCATATTCAGCCGTTGTTGGAATGTGCCACCCGGATGGGCATATACCCTGAGCGCCCGCAGTGGTCACATATTGCATCGCCTCATCCCACTGATAAAGCCCGCCATAAGTAGTGCAATTATTCTCCTGATCATTGTAACAATACTTCTCTAATATGCTGTTATTTGTTTGTGTCGCAGTTCCTGCTACCCTCGTCCCAATATTCAGGTTTTCCTTAAACCA
>CAIMOS010000273.1 GCA_903843135.1 uncultured Ignavibacteriales bacterium
CTGTCCTGGCCCTCGTAACTCGGATTAGTAATCCGACCGGCGCAGTTTAACAGTACTCACCAGTATAAGCCGCGGACTGTCTTGGGGTCATCGACTATACTAACCCTGGGCGGAATGCTATTCCGCGCTACGGAACTCCCCCGTAACTCGGATTAGCAATCCGACCGGCGCAGTTTAACAGTACTCACCAGTATAAGCAGCGGACTGTCCTGGCCCTCGTAACTCGGATTAGTAATCCGATCGGCGCAGTTTAACAGTACTCACAAGTATAAGCCGCAGACTGTCCTGGGGCCATCGACTATACTAACCCTGGGCGGAATGCTATTCCGCGCTACGGGTATTCGGACGTACGGGCGGCCGATCGCTCCTCCCGGGACGGATTGAATTAAGTTTTTTTGTATTTTATAGTTTGGCTTTGTATTTAATTTAATTTTGAGACTGTCAGTTAACACATATATAAGCATTGCGGTACTTTTACTAGGGCTGATCCAGCTTTCCTGCGATGCGCCGCGTGATAATCCGCTGGACCCGGATAATACTTCGAATAAAATCTATTCGATAGAAGGCACTTTGCTCTCAGGCGAAGTTACGCCCAATCCGGTATCCGGGGCGTCTGTCTCCTGGCCGCCGGAAAATCTGTACACCGTTACTGACCAGAGCGGCTACTTTAATATAAACTGCACAACGCGCGTTAACGGCTGGCTCTACTTTGAAAAAACCGGATTTACAAAAGACTCAGTGTATGTTAACTGGAACGGACAGAAAAAGGCCGCCGTCCAGCCCCGTCTCAATTATCTCCCCGTGATCGATGTCCTTGATATTTACAGTTCAATAAAGAACAAATACAGCGTTGCGGAGTACCAGTTGTTCTTTGATGTCACCCTTCACGACCCGGACGATGACATCACCGGCGTTAAAATTGAAAATTCCGACCTTCAGATCAGTAAGTCACTCACAAAAATTACTTCAACCTATTTTGAGGGCAGGTTCTCGGATATCGAACTTAACATCACCGCATTCGATGAGGTGGTCGGAAAAAGATTTGACCTGAAAGTATTTACTGCATCCGGTGATTCCTTCCAGCTGCAGGGAAAATCAATCGTAAGGATCGTCAAGGACGAGGTAATAGTAATTTCACCCATAAACTCTGACACATTAACAACCACAACACCGCTGCTGAACTGGACGAGACTGACACCGGGATTCAACTTCTCCTACACGATCGAAGTCTATACCGACGAAACAGAGCCGGTGCTTCAGTGGAAAAAAGAAAACATCTCTTCCGAGGAAGTTTTTATGACCGTTGAAACGCCCTTGACCGTAACGGTAAATAACAACAAGTTCTTCTGGGTGATCTGGTGTATAGATAATTATAAAAATAAAAGCAGGTCAAAACCTGCGGGATTTGTAATAAAATGACGGACATAAAAGAACGCCTAGGATATATTAAGAACCTTACGCGGGAGCAGTTTGAAGCGCTCCTTTATATTACACAAAGGCTTAACAACGAAGTTTACGAGGACGCAATAATTATTGAGACCCTGGACTGGGTCATTAACGTGGTAAACGCGGAAAGAGTTGTATTTGCAAAATATGACCCGAACGCGGGAAACTTTTCCCTCATTGCCTCGCGGAATATAAACAAAGACATCACTAATAAACTGGAAGATTTCTCGACAGGCATCCTGAGGCACGTTCTGGATAAAAAGGAACCCGTGCTTTTCCACGACGTGCAGAATGATCCGGGGTTTTCACAGTTCGCCAGCGTTCTTATAAAAAAAATCCGTTCCTTGATCGGAGTGCCAATACTTAAGGACAAGGAAGTATGGGGAGTGATACTCGCCGACAGTCAGACTGACAGGCGCGAATTCACCGAGTCAAACCTGATATTCCTTAACTTCTTCGCGAACCTGGTCTCCCTTGCGCTTGATAAGGCGATAAAGATACGCGAACTGGCGGATGAAAATATTTTACTCAAGTACCAGTTCGAAGAATTTAACAGAGTCCCGGATATGGTCGGAGGAAGCAAAGCGATGCGCGAGCTTTCTAAACTTATATACCGTGTAGCCGCGTCCGATGCGACCGTGCTGATTCTCGGCGAAAGCGGAACGGGCAAGGATGTCGCCGCCCATTCGATTCACAAACTCAGCACGCGCAAGGATCATCCTTACCTCGCGCAGTTCTGCGGGTCTATACCCGATTCGCTTCTCGAAAGCGAACTGTTCGGCTATAAAAAAGGCGCTTTCACCGGCGCAAACGCCGATAAGAAAGGGCTGCTCGAAGCGTCCGACAACGGCACATTTTTCCTGGACGAAATCGCGGATATTTCCTCGGCGCTGCAGGCAAAACTGCTCCGCGTTCTTGAGAACAAAGAGATCATCCGGCTCGGCGATACGCAGTCCCGCAAAATAAATGTACGTATAATTGCAGCTACAAATAAAGACCTCACCCAGCTTGTTAAATCCGGCGCTTTTCGCGAGGACCTTTTCTACAGGCTTAATGTGTTCCCGCTTCGCATTCCGCCGCTCCGCGAACGGAGGGATGACATAGCCCTGCTTGCGGAACATTTCCTCGGGCGCCTCGGCAGCAGCAACCTGAAATTTCACCGTGCCGCGTTGAGCAAACTTGAGAATTTCCACTGGCCGGGCAATATCCGCCAGCTGCTGAATGTTATCCAGCGCGCTGTAATATTATGCGACGGCGAAAAGATCGAAGAAGAACACATTATCCTTGAAGAGAACGCCGGAGAAATGAAATTTGACGGCACTCTGCGCGAATTTGAAAAGCAGATACTGCTGAAACGTCTCGATGAACACGACGGCAACCGCACACAGACAGCAGTTTCACTGGGCGTATCCGTACGTTGGGTACAACTGAAACTAAAAGAGATGGGCATTAACTGACGCTATGGCGCTCAAGGAAACTGAAATAATTTTTGAGAAGTTCAGGATAACCGAGGTCCTAAAGAAAGATGACCACAGCGCGGTTTATCTTGCGGACCATATCTATCTTCACAAAAAAATCATTTTAAAGGTCCTCAATACAGAAAACCTGCCCGACGAGTCTGTCCTGGTAAGATTTAAACGGGAAGCCAAGCTGCTCGCGAAAATAAAACACCCGAACATCATCGACGTACTCGACTTCGGAACGTATGAAACATATTTTTATATTTCCTTTGAGTATTTCGAGAGCAGGAACCTGCGTGCTATTATTAAGAACAACTCCTTAACTCACGGCAACAAAGTCAGTCTGGTCATTCAGCTTTTCCGCGGGCTCGAGTACGCGCACAAGGACCATATTGTCCACCGCGATATCAAACCCGAGAACGTGCTTATCTCCGAGGCATACCATCTGAAGATAGGCGATTTCGGCCTCGCGATGGGGCTGCACGAAAACCTTGTGACCGCGCAATACTCGATCGTCGGAACGCCCGGGTATATGTCTCCCGAACAGATCCAGGGCCTGCAGCTTACTTTCAAAAGCGATCTCTTCGCCGCGGGAATTCTCGTTTATGAACTGTTTACCGGAAGAAATCCGTTTCTCGGCAAGGATATAAACGAGACGATAAACAAGATAATGTCGTTCGACGAAAAAGAGATCATTGCATCAGCAGGCGATCTTCAGCCGGATATTATTGAACTTCTCACAAAACTTTTGCGTAAAAATCCCGATACCCGCCCCGATGATGTTTACCAGACAGCATATAATTTATCGGGAGCCGATGACACTACAATTCCAAAAGTCAAAACAACTTGGCGGTATAAATCCTATTTCAAATTTTCTGCCGCATTTATTATTCTCTGTTTCGCTGCAGCCGCGGGCTATTTTATTTTTTCAAACCCAAACGCGGATCAGACGAGCGAACAGATTTTGTCCTCTAAACCTGATAGCGCTCTTGTAATTCAGCCTGTTCAGCAGCCCGGGATTACCACAACAGACGCGGCAGATAAAAACAAAGAGGCTATTGCCGAAAAATCAAAAACTGAAACAAAGCCCCTGAAAGAAGAGAAACTGCTCACTCCGGCTAATTCTTCAAATGTTCCTGCCGCCGAAGTCCGCAAAGGTTCTCTATTCATTGAGTGCCTCCCCTGGGCGCACGTGTATATTGACGAAATTAAAGTTGAAACAACTCCGTTAAAAGGAAACATATCACTCACTGAGGGAGAACACACGGTAGTGTTACGTCACCCTGATTATCCTGTATTTACACGAAGGATCAATGTTCAGGCAGATCAGCTTTCGACAATTAAGATAAACCTTGAAACACTCTTCGGATATCTCGACTGCAAGGTTTATCCCTGGGGTGAGATTTACGTTAACGGCACATTCAGAGGGCAGACGCCGCTGCAGGGCCCGCTCCGCCTGGCACCGGGAGAGTATAAAGTATTGTTAAAAAATAAAGACTACGCACCGGCTGAGTACAGCGTGCAAATTTTGCAGAGTCAGACATACGAACTGAAGCATATTTTCAGGAATTTGAACTAAAACAGAGGTTTTTACTTTGGCATAGAATTTGAACCTTAACTTTGCCACTTATACAATGAAAAGATACGTTTACATATTGTTTTTTGCCCTTCTAACCGGGATTGTACCGGTTTTGGCGCAGAACGGAAACTGGCAGGTTACCGCCTCCCTTACGAGAGGATTGCGCGGCGGGCAGGCAGTTCTGGTAGACAGTACAATCTATGTTCTCGGCGGTTATTCAGATTCCACACAAACAGCGGTTGACTGGATCCAGAAATTTGATCCGTTAACAGGAAAATTCACTCTTGTCGGCAGAATGAAAAAGAAAAGAGTCGCGCACACTGCTGTGGTTTTGGGAAAAAATATTTATTACGCCGGCGGCGAGTATTACAATACGCGTAATGCCACCGGCACCATTGAAGTTTTTAATACTGAAAGTAAAATTACGGCTTCCGTTGATTCAAACCTGACTTTTAACCGTTACGCTATGGCAGGTGTTATCTCTGATTCAGTTTTTTACTTCATAGGCGGAGAACCGTATTCTCAGTGGCCACACGGAGGCAGCGCCAACTATCCGTACATAGTTGAATATAACCTTTCGCGGAGGCAAATTACGTATAATTTCACCGCCCTCTTCTCCAATGAAAATCTCCGCGCGGGGCAAATGGTTGCATTAGCAAATAACTATATCTACATTTTCGGCGGAGCTTATAACACAATACTTTCCTCCATATACAGATATGATATTACCACGCATCAGCTTCTGAAGATGAATAATAACCTTATGGTGCCCCGTACAAGCGGCGCTGCGTTTAAGCCGTATAACACCTCCCAGGTAATGATCTTCGGAGGATACAACGAAATCGCCCCCGCACTGAATACGGCAGAACAGCACACTTTTATGGATTCAGTCTCAATTTCTTCCCGCGCGATAAATCCGCTGAATTTCCGCAGGAAAAATTTTATGTCCGTTTATTACAATAATGCGATTTATATTTTCGGCGGGACCAATGAATTTATGCAGTCCGTAAAACCGGTTGAAAAACTTACTCTTGATCCTGTCGCCGTTGAGGAAAAGACGGGCGGTGCCGGAGCGATAACCGGGCTTAAACAGAATTACCCCAATCCTTTCGGCTCTTCCAAAGTTGCGGCAGACAGAACCACATCCGTACAGTATACGGTTGCCGCTTCTTCTTCAGTCACTATCAGGATATTCAGCATACTCGGCGAACTTATAAGCAAGCCGGTCGATGATTTACTGCAGCCCGGGACTTATACGTTCACATTCGATGCCGCAGGACTCCCGGCGGGAATATACGTATGTGAAATGACAGCGGTTCCGTCAGTCTCGGAAGAAGCGCGTCCTTCAGCCAATGGATTTTTCAGGCAAACAATTAAGATGATGCTTCTGAAATGATTTTACGCCTCATCCTGCTGCTCTCACTTTCCTCATTAGCCACGATCCTTCCGCAGGACAAACCGGCAATCAGCGATATCAGATCTGCTTATGAATCTTTTGAATACAGACAGGCAATAACGCTTTCAAATTCATTTTTACAAAACGGCGATTCGCTTGATAAGAGGGATGTGAATGAGGTCCTGCTTATGAAGGCAGTTTCACATTACGCCCTTGCGGAAGAAACACAGACCCGTAAATGCTTTATTGATATGCTGAAGAATGAGAAAACTATAACACTCGATTCAGCAGAAATTTCTCCGAAAATTGTGGATTTTTTCAATAAGGTAAAAAGCGATTTCCTGGAGATGGTTCCGGACAGCAAACCAAAAGAACCTGCTACACAGATCGACCCGAAAAACGATACTAATAATTCCTTAGAACTGACGCTGTTAAGGGACCGGTATAACATTTTCCAATCCTCTATAACCAAGTCGCTCCTTCTGCCCGGACTGGGCCACTACTCTCTCGGTGACAAAACCAAGGGGACCATCCTGGCAGCCGCATATATAGTTAATGCCGGCGCGCTTGTATATTACATTTTTGATACCGCGAATAAGGAAACGGCATATCTCAGCGAAACAACCGAGAATTCCATCCGCTCTGCTTATTCGGATTATAACACCTCTTATAAAGTAAGAAATACGCTTATAACCTCGTTTTCTCTTCTCTGGATTTATGCTCAAACCGACTTGTTATTCATTAATAATTCGTTATATTTCTCGGTTAATCCGTCAATTAGCGGCATTTCCGGCGGCGGTCTCAGAGCCGTTGTGACAGCCTCATTCTGACGCCGCGAAATTACGGTTTTGATGCGAATATTTTGCGCAGAGAAGCCATAAATGACCTCAAAAATCGTTTAAATTAAGCTTTTTTCTTTGGCACAATGTTTGCACTATTGATTCAGAATTGAAAATTCATATTAAATAACTAATAATTTATTGGAGATCCAATGAACACAAAAAAAACCTTACTCTCGTTCTTATTTCTCGCGCTCTATGGTTTTGTGACTCTGGCACAGACAGCTCCTCCTGTTAACCTGACAGCTGTAGCCGGAAACTACCCAAATTCCGTAAAGCTGACCTGGGAATATGGCTCAGTTACCGGTACTTTCGTAAAATTCGAAGTCTGGAAAAAAGATGCAGCCCTGTCAGATACTTCCAAATTATTCAGGAAAATCTATACAACCACCCGCAAAGATTTCATTAACGGCTTCCTTCAGTCAAATGTGACTTATAGCTATTATGTAAAAGCTGTTGTCGGAAACGTTGCCAGCGAACCCTCAAATATGGTTGAGTACACATATACTCCTCCTGTAATTGCTTATGGGAAAATCTCTGGCCTTGTTGTTAAAGACGCGGACAATACCCCTCTCGTCCGGGCAAGAGTTCAGATTTTCCCGGTTGTTGCTCCAACCCCGGGACCGGGCCATCAGAACAATTTCGCCACAGTTATGACTGACAGCAACGGATTTTTCACAGCACGGGTCAGAACCGGCACATATTATATCTATACAGGCGCCTTTACGTATGTCGGCGAATATTATGATAACGCTGCTACACGCGATCTCGCAACACAGGTTGTAGTTGCCGACGGCGACTCATTAACTTTCGATATCGGCCTGGCATCTGTTGTTCCTCCTGTAACCCATACCGTTACCGGTTTAGTTACAGACGCTGACGGAGTTACTCCGTTAATTGCTTCTATAACCGCTTTCAAAACAAACAGAGTTCCCGGTCCGCACGATCATTTCGGATCATACCGTACTCAGACAGATTCACTTGGTAACTTTACACTTACAATCAGAGAAAACGATACAGTAGTTGTTTATGCCTGCCCCAGGAACACAACTTACAAACCGGAATACTTCGATTCTAAGGCAACCTTTGATCTCGCAGACAGAATCGCTGTTACTGCTGATGTAGCTAATGTTAACTTCACACTCGATCTGAAACCTGTTTATGCAAACGGTATTTCCGGTATTGTTCTTGATTCAGCCGGAACCACCCCGCTTAAAGGTTATGTTTACGTTTACCAGAAACAGGAAAACGGATTTTACAGAGGCCGTAAATGGGCAGCTACAGATTCCGTTACCGGTGCATATTCATTTGCGAACTTGGTCCCCGGACAATATTTAGTTCTGGCTTTCGCAAGAGATTATAAAGCTACCTATTTCCGTTATGACGGCGAACCTACACGCGACTGGAGAACCGCAGATTCAGTGGTTGTTGACGAAGCGACTGTTGTAACCGGAATCAACTTCAACTTACGCCCCTGGATTCGCCCGACAGGCGGAAACTCTGCAGTTTTTGGGACAGTCGGTCAGACAGCAGGCGGAGTTGTTGAAGGCGTTCTTACTTACCTCCAGGATGCTAACGGTACAGTTGTAGCAGCTTCAGTATCTGACCCTTCAGGTGCATATTCATTCGAAAACCTGGCAGCCGGCAGCTACTCGGTAGTTACAAACACTCTTTCTTTCGAGAACTCGGTTGTCGAAGGTATAGATGTTTCAGGCGACCTTAACACATCAGAAGTTGATGTTGAACTGTCACCAAACGGCGTAACTTCGGTAAAAGGCAGCACAATTGCTCCTGCCGAATTCTCGCTTTCACAGAATTATCCTAACCCGTTCAACCCGTCAACCGTAATTAAATTTGCGGTTCCGGCTACTGCAAACGTAACATTGTCAGTTTACAATGTTATCGGACAAAAAGTTGCAACCCTCGTTAACGAGGTTAAAACTGCAGGCTCATACGAAGTCAGTTTCAATGCTTCAGCCTTACCATCAGGCCTCTATATCTACAAGCTTGAAACACCAAACAATACTATGACCCGCAAAATGATGCTTCTCAAGTAAGTTGTAATGTGACTGAAAGAAAAGTGCAGCTAAGGGAGCCGAAAGGCTCCCTTTTTATTTTAAATGTTTTTGTAGGTCGAAATTTATTTCGACCCCTCTTAGCGTAACTTCGCGTCCACACTCTGCGGCCCTTTGCATTATTTTCTTTAGAAGTTACGCAGAGACGCGCAAAGAAGACGCTGAGGTTCGCAAAGATTGTGAATTGGCAGGTCGTAATTTAATTCGACCCCTCTTAGCGTAACTTCGCATCCACACTCTGCGGCCCTTTGCATTATTTTCTTTAGAAGTTACGCTGAGACGCGCAAAGAAGACGCAGAGGTTCGCAAAGATTGTGAATTGGCAGGTCGTAATTTATTTCGACCCCTCTCAGCGTAACTCTGCGTCCACACTCTGCGGCCCTTTGCATTATTTTCTTTAGAAGTTACGCAGAGACGCGCAAAGAAGACGCAGA
>CAIMOS010000274.1 GCA_903843135.1 uncultured Ignavibacteriales bacterium
AATGAGTAGGCCGACTGTTTGAATTTACCGGTCAGCCGGGCGGAATCCCCTTCAGCAATATATTTTGCCGCGTAAGATGCGCCGATTATTTTTATATCGAAGAAAATGCTGTCGCCCGCAACCGAAACTGAGCGGACATTAATTCCCATCGCGCCCTGGTCGGGGCTGTCAAGTGTGGCAGTTAATGTATCGCCGCTTGCGGTCACATTAAAAACTATCGCCAGGGCCTTCGCCCCGACATTAAGTTTTCCGTTCCAGTGGCCGGCAAATTGTTGCTGGCTGAATATAGAAGAAACCGGTAAAAAGAAGAGGGCAAAAGTATATAATATTAATCGCATAAAAATCTTATCAGTTGTTATATCAAAATTAACCACGGTTCTGCTAATTAACTAATTTTACCTGATCAGGGACAAAGAAGGTTCCCTCCGGGGTATTCATTAAACATAGATTTTTTAATTAATGATTTTAACTGTTAATTAAAATTGGGTGATATTCCGCAAAACCGTAAATTTACTATACAGATTTTTCAGAATAACGAAACATCATTAAGGAATATTAAATGAACCGAATTTATAATTTCAGCGCCGGCCCGGCAATTCTCCCCGAAGAAGTACTAAAAGAAGCACAGGAAAACCTCTTTATGCTTCCCGGAGTCGGAATGTCCATACTCGAGATCAGCCACCGCTCCAAAACTTACGATGCAATTCATCTCCAGGCAAAACAGGATATGGCTGAACTGATGGGGCTCGACGATAACTATTCATTATTGTTTTTACAAGGCGGTGCAAGCCTGCAGTTTTCAATGGTCCCGATGAACCTGATGCCCCCCGCAAACAAAGCCGATTATATCAGCACCGGCGCCTGGTCCAAGAAAGCCATCAAAGAAGCAAAGCGCGTCGGAACAGTAAATGTTGCCGCCTCGACCGAAGCAGAGAATTTTGTAAGAATACCAAAACAGTCAGAACTGAAACTTGATCCTGAAGCATCGTATGTTCACTTTACGTCGAATAACACGATCTACGGAACAGAATGGCACAACGAACCGGAAGCCGGTAATGTTCCGCTTATCTGCGATGCTTCATCCGACTTTATGCATAAAAAAGTTGACATCAATAAATACGCGTTGATCTATGCCGGCGCGCAGAAAAATCTCGGGCCCGCGGGCGTTACGGTTGTAATTATCCGTAAAGACCTGCTCGCAAGATCACAGGACTCGCTCCATACGATGCTGAACTACAAGACGCACGTAGAGAACGATTCACTTTACAATACAATAAACGTATTCGGCGTTTATATCATCGGCCTTGTCGCGAAGTGGCTGAAGAAAAACGGCGGACTCAATGCGATGTATGATCTAAACAAAGAAAAAGCGGCGATACTTTACAAGTGTATCGACGAGAGCGGCGGATACTATAAAGGACACGCGCTCCCGGATTCACGCTCCCTTATGAACGTAACCTTCAGGCTGCCAAGCGAAGAACTCGAAAAGAAACTCATCTCCGAAGCAACAAAAGCAGGATTTGACGGACTTAAAGGGCACCGCTCAGTCGGCGGACTTCGTGCGTCTATCTACAATGCCTTCCCGAAAAAAGGCGTCGAGGACCTCGTTTCGTTTATGAAGGATTTCCAGTCTAAGAACGGCTGAGAAACCGGGATTTCATAAATTTATAAACCGGCCGGTAAAGTTTTGCCGGCCTTTTTTTGCCAAAAACACCCGGAAACGGAAATTTTTAGCATAGTTTATTCGCCGGAAATTCGCAAATTTGTACCATTACAATAACAACTTATCGGAGAATTTATGGCGGTTATAAGGCCGTTTAATGCGCTGAGACCAACACAGAATCTTGCACACCTTGTAGCGAGCGTTCCTTACGACGTGGTAAACACGGAAGAAGCGAAAGAGCTTGCGGCAAATAATGAACATACTTTACTCCGGGTCACCAGGTCCGAAATTGAATTTCCCGCAAACACAAATCCGTATTCTGACGATATCTACAAAAAAGCTGCAGAGAATCTTAATAAACTGATCTCAAAAGGAAGCCTTATAAACGATGCCGAGGACCGCATCTATCTTTATAAACTTGAAATGGACGGACGGACGCAGACGGGTATTGCCGCCACCTTTTCGGTTGATGATTATGACAACGATGTTATAATGAAACACGAAAAAACGCGTAAAGAAAAAGAGGATGACCGGACTAAACATATTGTAACAACCGGCGCGCAGACCGGCCCTGTATTCCTTACATACAGGGGATCAGCCACGATTGATTCAATTGTTAAAGAAGTGTGCAAAGACAATCAACCGTTATATATGTTCACCGCGCCCGACGGCATAAAGCACACAGTATGGGTGCTCCCGACAGACTATAACGATACATTTGTATCTGAAATTAAAGCGATTGATAAATTATACATCGCCGACGGACACCACCGCGCGGCAAGCGCGTCGCGCGCAAGGGCCGCGAAGAAAGAAGCCAACAAGGCGCATAAGGGCAGTGAAGAATATAATTATTTTATGGCAGTGCTGTTCCCCGCGGACCAGCTCGCGATTTTACCTTATAACCGCGTTGTCACTGATCTGAACGGAAAAACCAAAGAAGAATTTTTAAATGAAATTTCCGAAAAGTTTATGGTTGAGCAGGTCGGGCAGAAAACACCGCACGATAAACGCACCTTCTCAATGTATCTTGACGGGAACTGGTATATGATCAAGGTCCGTGACGCGGTTCTTGCAAGCCTTTCGCTGTCAAAGTCGGTCGGCGATCAGCTGGATGTAAGCATACTGCAGTCGTTCCTGCTTAATCCGATACTCGGCATAGATGATCCGCGCACGAATAAAAGAGTTGATTTCGTGG
>CAIMOS010000275.1 GCA_903843135.1 uncultured Ignavibacteriales bacterium
CTTGAAGATATTAATAAAGAATTTCTCAGTAATCTGTTAGCAAAATAACTTGGAAGACATTTTTCTTTTCAGCGAGGAGAGCCTTCAAAAACAGATCGAGAGGTCAGCGATGACACTTGGGTTTTTTAAGGTAAGGTTCTATACAATCAACGGGATACTTGCCAACAAGGAAACCCCGGAAGTATCTGAATTTTATCTCTATCCGAGCGGAGGGACTTTAAGGGATGCCAACTTTAATATAGTGTTTTACAGTTCGAAGTTTGATACCTACAGAGGGTTTGTAATTAAAAATTGAAAATTATGAATTAAGAATTAAAATTAGATTATGCTCATTAGGGGTTAATCATTTTGATGATGCGCTGTAAACTTTTTTTGAAATCATTATAGAAACACATTCAAACAAATCTTTTTATGTCTAAAATATTAAATAGTGAAAAGCTTTTTGAAGAAGCGAAAAAATATATTCCCGGCGGAGTAAATTCACCGGTCAGAGCATTTAAGTCAGTCGGCGGAAATCCTGTGTTTTTTAAGCACGGTCAGGGTAGCACTATGACTGATGTTGACGGAAATACCTATATCGATTATATCGGCAGTTGGGGCCCTCACATTTTCGGGCACAATCCGCCGTTCATTGTGGATGCAATCAAGAAGGCGCTGACTGACGGAGTCAGCTTTGGCGCGCCGACAGCAATTGAACTCGAGATGGCCCGGATGATCTCTTCGCTCGTGCCTTCAGTAGAGATGGTACGTATGGTGAACAGCGGAACAGAAGCGACTATGAGCGCCGTCAGAGCGGCCCGCGGTTACACAGGCAAAGAAAAGATTATAAAATTTGAAGGATGCTACCACGGTCACGCGGATTTCTTCCTGATAAAGGCCGGTTCGGGTGCGCTTACTTTCGGTGTACCGACAAGTCCCGGAGTAACTGAGGGAACAGCTAAAGATACACTTATAGCGCAATTCAATGATCTTGGAAGCATCAAAGAATTAGTCGAAAACAATAAAAACCAGATTGCCGCGCTTATCATCGAACCTGTAGTCGGAAATATGGGCGTCGTTATTCCCGAAAAAGAATTTCTTGACGGTATCAGGAAACTCTGCACAGAAGAGAACATCGTGCTTATTTTTGATGAGGTTATGACCGGTTTCCGCTTAAGCGCAGCGGGAGCACAGGGCTTTTTTGGAGTTACCCCGGATCTTTCCACTTTCGGAAAAGTTATCGGGGGAGGCCTCCCGGTCGGTGCTTTCGGCGGCAAGAAAGAGATAATGCAGGTGATCGCACCCGCGGGCCCGGTATATCAGGCCGGAACGCTGAGCGGAAATCCTTTAGCGCTCTCTGCCGGGCTCGCTGCCTTAGGATATATAAAGGACAATCCCGGAATTTATGATACTCTTGAACAAAGAGGGAAGCAGCTTGAAGAAGGTCTGAAAGATGCAATGAAGAAGCTCGGAGTAAATTATACAATTAACAGGGTCGGATCGATGGTTTGCCTTTTCTTCACCGAACAGCCTGTCTTTGATTACAACACCGCGATAAAGTCAGACACTGCCAGGTTCGGCAAATTCTTCCACGAAATGCTGGACAGGGGAATTTATCTTCCTCCTGCCCAATTCGAAGCCTATTTTATTTCAACGGCACATACCGAAGAGCAGATCGAGTTAACGGTAAGCGCTGCATATGAATCTTTAAGAAAGGTTTTGTAAGTCATTGATTTTTAATCATTTTAGTAATACTTTTGCATTTAAAAAGTGAGCAGACTTTGGCATTAAATTATTCAGATCTCTCAGACGCCGATTTGTTACGGAGGATAGGGCAGCGGGATTCCCGTGCACTTGAATCTTTATACAACAGGTATTCACCCCTACTTTATACTGTCATCAAGAAGATAGTTGGCGATCAGGCTTTGGCAGAGCAGGTGTTGGTAGATGTTTATGTACTGGTCTGGCAAAAAATTAAAGCATTTGATGAACGTACTAATAATGCTTATTGCTGGCTCATTACGCTTGCCCGGAATAAAGCGGTAGATACTCTCCGCCGTCAGCGCCCGGATGCGGCAGATAATTACGAATACAATACAGAGTTCGAAAATTATTTTATACTTCCTCGTTTGTCCCCCGATATTGATGAATTAGATATTAAAACTGCCTTCAGTATAAAAGGCAATATTGAAGAGACACTGCATAAACTCACTGATGCACAACAGTATGTAATTTATCTTGCATTTTACGAGGGGCTGACACAAAATGAGATTGCCGCAAAATTGAAAATTCCCGTACAGACAGTAAAATCAAAAATTAAAATTGCGCTGGTTAATCTTAAAGAACATTTATTACGAGGCGGTGAGTGATGGCTGATAATCAAAAAGATTTCCAGAGTTTTATTTATCCTTTCGCGCTCGGCTGTCTTGATAAAGATGAGTTCGTCTCGATGGTTGATTATATTGAAGCCGGCGGTGATTTCCCCTGGCAGGAGTTGGGTGAACTTCAGAATCTGACGGCTTTACTTCCGTCATTCCTGAACATTGAGACACCGGATCCTGCTGTTAAGGATCAGGTTGCCCGCACTTTGTACAAGCTAAAAGCGGGGAAACCCCAGGAGCAAAAACCGATTCCGCCAAAGCCGATGACAGTTCAAAAAACAGGAATCTATCAACCTGATACGCCGCCGGCGCCGCCGGCGGGTCGGGTACAGATAAGAGTCGCCCCAAGCCCTGGCCAACCGTTGCCCGCCTCTTCCGGCGGAAGCGAAGTCGAATCTTCACAAGCGGCACAGAGAAGCGGCGAAGCTTCCAGGCCTGCGCAGACAACTCAGGTCAGAAGGAGAATAAACCAGACTGTCCCGGAACGAACTCCGTTTTCAGAGGAAAAAGCCGGAAGCCCCGGTTCTGCCGGTGACTTACATCTGAATTTAGCCGAAGTATCTGAGGAGACAGCGAAGTCCGAATTTAGTTTTCATCTCCCTGAAAAACCTGAAGCGGGAAGTGAACCTGCAACCGAAACTTTCATTATCAATACCAGTGAAGGAGGCGCTAACAACACTGTTCCGCTATCACTGCAAAGCAACGGCAGCATTAGCACCGGCGAACAATCCGTTTCGGATTCCGGATCACGTGCGTCTGAGACTGTTAAGGATAAGCCTGTTATCATTCAGAAAAAAGGCGGAGCCGCCTTCTACATTATGAGCTTGTTATTAGCCGGAGGCTGCGGCTATATGTATTATACGTGTGCCAATAAGGCCGCCGAACTTGATATGAACGCTAAGAGCCTTAAAGAGTCTGTTACCGAGGAAATTAACAATGCAGTTTTTGAGGACAGGGACCTATCAATGCTTTTATCTAAGAAGGACGTCTCGGTCTATCAGTTATCCGGTATGCCTAAGTATAAGGAAAGTTACGGCAGGATAATTTGGAGCAATGAAGAGCAGCGCGGTTATCTGCAATTAGGATTAATGCCGGAAATCAAACCATCAGAACAGAAGGGTTATGTTGCCTGGGTTGTTGTAGGCGGCCGCAGTATAGCCCTCAACTCCGTTCCCGTAAGCGGCGCTAATAAATTTGAATTTATACAGATATTCGGTATGCCGGACATCTCACAGGATCCGCAGACTGAGTTCCTTGTAACAAAGGAGGCTATTTCAGGGATTAAACTTCCCGGGAGTAACTTAATTCTCCGGGGTGAATTTATTAATCCGAAGCAAAATTAAGTTTTAGTTTTTTCTTAAGCCGGCATCAATTCCGAAAGATAGCCGGCTTTCTTTTTTTCTTCGATAACTTCAAAAATCTTTCCGGAATCACTGCCGTCTAGTTTAATCATTTCTACCCCCTCACGCTCCATCTTCCTGAACCAGGTTCTCTGTCTTTTAGCGAACTTAACTATTGATGCAAACAATTTTCTGAACATCTCATCATAAGTTATTTCACCGTTGATGAACGAACTAACGTACCTGTACTCAAGGCCTAAAGAATATAATCTTGCGCCTGTTAAATTGTTTTTAATAAGATTTTCAACTTCCTCAATCATTCCTGTCTTCAGCCGTTGTTCCAGTCTCTCTTCGATCCGTTTCGTAACAGTTTCTTTCCCAGGATCTACGAGGAACGTGAGTGACCGATAAAATTTTTCCTGTTTGTACTTGTCCTCAGGTGATTCACTTATCAATATTGCTGTGATGAGCCGGCTTTTATTTTCAAAATCGGTTATATTATGGAGCGGACGGTTTTTTGATGAGAGTATTTTTGTAAGTTCTTCTTCACTTAAGCTATTTAAATAGTTCAACCTCTCTGAAGAAACTGAAATTTTTTTAGGTAAGTAATTCTGAATGACGGCTGAAATGTACATACCGCTTCCCCCGACCAGAACCGGCACACGTCCTTCCGAAATTACTGCATCATAAGCGTTATTAAAATCACTGATATAACTGAATAGATGATATTCCTGTGAAGGGTCGATAATATCAATGAGATAGGTCGGCACTCTGACTCCATCGACGATATAAGTGTCATAGTCCTTCCCTGAACCAATATCAAGGCCTTTATATACCTGCCGTGAATCCGCGGACAGCACTGCGCCGTTATAGCGTAGTGCAACTTCGACGCCTAATCCGGTTTTGCCGCAGGCAGTCTGGCCGATAATTGAGATAAGATTATATCCGTTCATATCCTGAAGACGGATAGAACAATAGACAGCTAAACACCCTTAACTGAAGGAAGGGAGAGAATGAAAGTAGCACCTTCTCCAACTTCGCTTTCGAGAGTAATTTTCCCTCCGTGTTCCTTGATGATTTTTTCTGCTATCGGTAATCCTAGTCCTACACCGTGCTTTTTTCCGTGGCACATAAAAGGCTCGAAGATCTTTTCCTGCAAACTGCCGGGGACTCCAAGCCCGGTATCGGTAAAGGAGAGAACGAAATTTGAATTTTCGGGATCAATCGTGGTTCTGATTATCAATTTTCCGCCGCCCGGCATAGCGTCGCAGGCGTTTTTGACGATCTGTAAAATTGCCTGATAAATTTCTTTTTTATCTATGTTCAGAAGCGCATCAGGGCCGTATTCTTTTTTAACTTTGATTCCGCGTAATCCGATGAACTCTCCGAGCAGAACAATTATCTCATCAAGGATTTTAACGCCTGAGACAATTTTTTTATTAAGGATCGTCTTGCCCTGGGAATAGTTAAGAACAGTAACAATTAAATCGGAGACCATCGCGATCTGGTCACTCATCAGGTTTACGACCTGGCGCACATCATTATCAAGGTTTGTTTTTTTCTTTAAGTGTTCACTTAATTGTTTTGCCGTCAGGATCGGCTTCTTGATATCAGAGATAATAAAATTGGCAACTTTTCCCAATGATGTAAGACGGTCGGTCCGGACGATCTGTTCAACGAGCTCCGCATTTTCGAGGGTTATCGCGATCAGAAGCGATAGCGCCGAAAGGAAAGATTCGTCTATTACATCAAAGTAACCTTTTGCGCTGTTCAGTAACTGCAGTACGGCAACAACCTCATTAGCTTTATTGATGATGGGGAAGCATAATACTGAGCGTGTTACGTAGCCGGTTATCTTATCCATATTTGGGTCAAACCGCTCGTCTTTATGCGCGTCTCTTACGTTAACTACGTCTGCAGTCTGCGCTACCCAGCCCGATAATCCCTGTCCGATTTTTAACCGTATTTCTTCAATGTTTTCACCGCGGATAACTTTGGACCAGATTTCACCGTTCTCACTATCAACGATATAAAGAGTACCGCGGTCAGCCCCGGTTAAATTTGAGGCTGTCTGCACGATTGACTTTAACACTTCGTCAATCTTTATATTAGAATTTATCTGCTCAGCAGCGCTGATCAGAAGCCTAAGTTGTTCTGCTGAAAATTTGTGTTGAACTTCTTCAGGTTTTGGGGCAGGGGTCGTGTTTATTGAATCAAGAGGATGTGGTGTAAAATGTTCTCCGGGAGGGGGAGTCAGGGTTGTATTCCGGATATTCCCGATTTCCATATTGGATTCTTTCCACGAAGCAGCAGGCGTGTCCGGAGTAAAATGATCGGACAACTCAGTTTCATTTTCGGTTTCACCAAGCTCCATAAAAAATGAATCGTCCTCATATTCAGGCCCTTCACCCGGCTCTTTTTTTTCAGAGAAATTCCAGCTTTCAGATACATTGCCGAACTGAGCTGAATGGGTATCATTTAATTCCTCTGATTCTCCGTCGATTACCTTCCAGTTGAACGAAACCGGTTCAGACGGTGTATCAGGCTGCGCAGGCATATCCTGAGGAACTTTTTCCTCCGGCCCGAAACCTTCATTTTCTTCATCAGAAAAATCCCACGAGAATTTCTCTTCACCTCCGCTAACGGGAGTTTGTTCCGTATCGCCAAAATTGAAATCTGTGGCTCCTTCAGCAGAAAATGCTGACGGGTCAAAAGCATCCTGCTGAGAATCTTCTAAGTTTACTTCAGGTTTAATTTCTGCTTCTTCATCTGTCGCTAATTTCCGGGCCTGCTCGTAAATGTCATCACTGAATGTAAACGAGAATTTGTTCGGGGTAAATACGTCTTCCTTAGGTTGATTTCCGGTGAAAATTTCATCATCGGCCGGCATCTCCGGTTCAGACTGCTCAGGTGACAGGGGAGAAAAAGAGCTATCTTCTGCCGAATCTTTATTTTCGGGAGCCCCGGCGTTTGCCGGGAAATCAGGTACTTTAAAGTCCTGTTCCGGGAAATCCGGTATTCTGAAATCTGATGTGAGTTGGAAGCTGTCGCCGGTTTTTCTAAATGGATCTTCATAGTCTCCGGCTGTTTTGAGCAGGTTATCTATTTCGGAAGAGTAGGTTGCTTCCTGAGGCTCCGGAGCAGCGGCGGAACGGGATAAACTGACTCCCTGAAGGTTCCCAAGAACGGAGCGGTTGCGGGAGACAAGGTCATTGATATCTTTACGCCGGACGATCAACAGGGAGCAATTGGTGTTCGCCACTGCCGAAGAAGCCCTTATAGTATTGTCTATAAACTCACGTTCGCCGAAGAAATCGTCTTTCATTTTTTCGAAGATTCTTTGTCCGTCAATCGCAGTATTGAATTTGATTTTAACGATTCCATCGAGAATAAGATAAATTAATTCTGATGAATCACCGGTCTGATAGATTATCTCGCCTTCAGGAATATTAATCAGATCTTTCTGGTTCACACTGATCTTCAAATCTGAATCAGCTACACCCTCAAATAATCTGTTAGTACGGACGTTCAACAAATATTTAATCGGATTTGCCATAACTTCGTTAATTTAGTTTATCTTAATATTAAAATAATAAAAAAAACATCTAATATTTTTAAATTTTCCTTTATATATTATACGAACTTTCTTTATATGTCAATGGACAGAAAAAACGGAACAGATCACGAAACCAATGCCGGAATACGGCATTTAATGCGTAATGACTCCAGACTCGCCCTTGTGATAGAAAGAAGCCCCGGATTCAGGGCCCGTAAAAGTTCCAGACATCTTGAAATGCTCGTCGGGTCAATAATTTCCCAGCAGTTATCCGGCAAGGTTGCAGATAAAATCTTCGACAGGTTGGATGCGTATTTCCAGGGTAAAATAACGGCTGAGAATATCCTCGCGACAGAGGATGCCAAATTCCGGGAATTCGGTATGTCGTTCGCTAAAATAAACTGTGTGAAGGAATTGGCTTCAGAAATAAAAACGAAAAATATAAATTTAGGCAGGATCAAATCGCAAAGTAACGAGGATGTGATCCGGCAACTTACGAAGGTCAAAGGAATAGGGGAGTGGACCGCACAGATGTACCTGATGTTCGGACTCGCAAGATTAGATATACTGCCTGTCAATGATTTTGGAATACGGAAAGCCATCAAGAATCTTTACAAGTTAAAAGAAATGCCGGATACAAAAAAGGTGATCGCGATAAGTGAAAAGAATAAATGGGCGCCTTACAGAACAATCGCCAGCTGGTACTTATGGAGGAGCCTCGAACCTGTTGAGAAATGATTATTTTACTAATTGAAACTGAATTATTTATAGGTTGGCTTTGATCAACAAACTGGAACTTCAGAAATACGATATACAGGAAGAGATCAGGCGGGTTGCCACGGAGATTTGCAACGACGGCCTGGAAGAGCTGATCGTGCACAGCAATCCTGATGAAATTGTAATTCACAACACACGAAAAAGGATAAAGTTCTTAAGGGCGCTTCTCAGGCTTGTGAAATATGATCTTGATAAAGTCCATTACAGTTCACAGAACAACTTTTTGAGACATATTAAAAATTTGTCCACGAACCAGCGCGAGATAATTGTTCTGGAAAAAGCGGTTTTGCAGCTCCTGTCGACATCAACAAAAAATTCCACCATTGCTTTTTTGGAAAGAGTGCACAGTTCAGTGATGGCTGAGAAAGAAATTATCAACAGGGAACCCACACACGAAGCGCTGGTCGGGAGGTATCAGAAACTTCTGCAGGTCTATAAAAATCTGATCAGAGAGTGGCCATTTTCGAAAAAAGATCTTAAACAGATTATTACGGGAATGACGGTGATCTATGATTCCGCCCGCAGGCTGCTTCTGCAATCAAGAACAAGCCGGGATGTTCATTCGCTCCACGATTTGAGAAAACGAACGAAGGATCTTTACCATATCTTTTCTGTAATTGTCCCTGCATCGACGAAGGAATACCGGCACACAACAATACTTCTAAAGAAGCTCTCAGATATATTGGGTGATATTCACGATCTTTTCGCAATTCCGGACTTTATTGAAAAGGTGACGCCGGGAGTGCACGATGATCCGGTGTTTCTTAAGATAAAAAAACGGACGCAGAGGAAGATTGATGCCAGAATTGACAAGGCTCTTAAGCTTTCCGATGAGGTGTATAAACAAACTCCGTATAAATTCCGGATGGCGGTTACAAGACGCCTGACGCGCTACAGCTCAAAACATTTTAAGCCGGACTTTTAATCAGATCCTGATATCGGCCGCGCTTAAAGTCATCAGCTCCTCATCCGAATAATTCAGTATCGAAGCGATCCTTGTTTCCTGATTAGTGATGATTTCCATCAGAACATTGCGTGCTGTCCGGGCATTGCCAAAATTGCCGTCCCGGGAATCGTAAATTTTCTGAAATTTCTGATTTAACGCTTCCAAACCGTCCTCACTGAATTTATATCCGGAAGATGCTGCCATACCTGTCGTTATTGAGGATAACTGCTCCGGGTTATAGTCTTCGAAGACGAACGTATTGGTAAAGCGGGAGGTCAGTCCGGGATTCGATTCCATAAACGCCTGCATCTCGCGGGTATATCCTGCGACGATAACAATGAACTGGCCCTTATAATCTTCCATTCTTTTTAACAGGGTATCTATGGCTTCCTGCCCGAAGTCACCAGAGCCGCGGGCGAGTGTATACGCCTCGTCAATAAACAGAGTGCCGCCAAGAGCTTTTTTGATGACTTCATCAGTTTTAATTGCGGTCTGGCCCGAATAACCCGCGACAAGCTGCGCGCGGTCAACTTCGATGAGTTGTCCCTGTTCAAGAATTCCTAATTCCCGGAAGATACTGCTGATCAGACGCGCGACTGTAGTTTTGCCTGTGCCGGGATTGCCGAGGAATACGGAGTGCAAAGGCTTCTGGATAACCTGCATACCCCGTTCTTTTCGTACCTTCGCGATTTTAAGGCTGTTTACTAATTTATCAACTTCACCTTTCACTGCATCAAGGCCCGTAAGTGAAGTCAGCTCTGCCATCAGTTCCTGCAGTTTGTCAGCGTCTCCCTTCACTGCGGCGCCGGCTTCTTTTTTCTTGGGCAGAACATCCTCCAGGTCAGCAATGATGATGCTGCTTCGCATTTCATCGGTAATTTCAGAGGAGGGGAGTGCGCTCAGGCGCAGGCTCATATGACGAAGGGCAGCATCGAATGTATTCCTGACGAGCCTCGCGTTACCGAAATTCTTATCACGGTTACGGTACAATTCATTAAAATGTTTTGTCAGAGTATATCGTGCATCATCCGCAAGCAGTACTTTATTCCCTTTGGACATCCTGTCAAATATTTCAATCAATTCGTCGGGATTGTAGTCCTCGAAATTGAAAATTTTTGTGAAGCGAGATTTTAATCCCGGGTTACTCTCGAGAAATGATTTCATTTCTTCAGTGTAACCTGCCGCGATAACAATAAACTTGCCGCGGTCATCCTCCATTCTCTTAAGTAAAACGTCTATTGCTTCCTGACCAAAGTCCGATCCCGCGTCTTTCTTTACGAGAGTGTAAGCTTCGTCAATAAATAACGTGCCGCCCATAGATTTATTAATCATTGCGGTTGTTTTAGGAGCTGTCTCTCCCACGTGCGTTGCAACCAGTCCCTGCCTGTCTGTTTCGATCAGCTGCCCGCCCGGAAGAATTCCGAGAGCCGAATATGTTTTGCTTATTATTCTCGCGACCGTTGTTTTACCTGTGCCGGGATTGCCAAGGAAGAGTATATGGGAAGAAAATTTACTGCCAAGGTCTTCGCCGGAATCCCGGTAAAACTTAGCAAGTTTTATCATTTCAATTACATCTCTCTTTACAGAGGAGAGCCCTGTAAGTTTATTTACCTCCGCCATTGCCTCCTGAAGCAGTTCTTCGTTAATCGGAACTAAGTAGGCCTTTTTGGTTTCCCCGCCGGAGAATATCCCGGTGATATCCTCCTGTGTTATAGTTGTTAATTTCTCTTTTGTTCGTTCGTGCTTAGCAAGTTTCAAGTATCTTTTACTCACCTGCATTTTTGCATCTTCAAATACTTTACGTACAGTCCGGGCATTGCCAAAGTTTTTGTCGCGAGCCCGGTATAATTTTGTGAACTCTTTCTGCAGCAGTTTTTCCGCGTCTTCAGAAACACGGTAATCTTCGTCAATAACCATCTTTCTGAAGATGAGCATCATTTCATCAGGCGTATAATCATCAAAATTAAAATGATGAGTAAAACGGGACTTCAGTCCGGGATTAGCTTCAAGGAAGTCAGTCATCTCATTCGGGTAACCTGCGGCGATAACAAAGAACTCTCCCTTTTTATCTTCCATCCGTTTAAGCAGAACGTCAATTGCTTCCTGACCGAAGTCATTGCTTTGCCCCTTCTTGACTAATGTGTACGCTTCATCAATAAAAAGTACATTACCCAAAGCGTCTTCTATGATCTTCTCTGTCTTCTGAGCGGTTTCTCCCACATACTGTCCTACGAGCGCCGCGCGGTCAACTTCAATTACCTCGCCTTTAGGCAATAATCCCATTCCTTTGAAAATCTTACCCATAAGCCTTGCAACCGTGGTTTTTCCCGTTCCGGGATTACCGAGAAATGTTGCGTGTACACTTATCTTATCCTGCGCTTTTAAGCCGAGCTGTTTTCTTTCATTCATTACTTCGAGATAATCGACAAGCGCACGCACACTGTCTTTTACACCTGATAAACCGATAATGGAGTTGAGTTCTTCAAAGACCTCATTAAAATTGACAGGAGCATCTGCCGGTTTTGCATCAGCAGACCCGGAAGAGACTTCCGGAACCGCCAAATCAGTATCAGAGAGTACGAAGTGGCGAGTGAAAATTTTATTGCGGTTGATATAAAATTCAAGCCTTACAGGCCCTTTCCGCCACAGAGGATTCCCTGAAGTATGGACCGTTTCAGGGAGGGTATACATCTCCCAGTCCGGAGGGATGTCTGAGGCAACAGAGGACTGTTCAATAATATCATCGTCGATGAACCAGGCGTAAAAACAATTATGGTTTACGGATGATTTATTATAGTTCAGGTTTTTCAGAAGGATCTGAATGCCGATTGCCGGCTTTTTATTAAAACCGATCTGAGCGAGGTTTATATTATTCCTATTCTCGGCGTCGGAATCCGCGTTGAAAAGTTTGACGCTTTCCACCGAGACCAGTTGATTGGAGTGGATTTCAAGAGCTTCAGAAACAGGGGCTTCACTTCCTGAAGCAGTGGCGGCCGGTGATGCTGATATTTTTTCCTGAGTTCTTTTCAGCGCTTCCATAATCGCCAGGTACCGGTCATTTCCTTCCAGCGGTTTTTCATAATCTTTAATTTTCGCTTCAAGTACCGAAAACTGATTCATACGGTACATTGATTCTATTTGGAGCAGCAGAATTTCCGGTTCGGCATTTTGCGGAGATTTCAGTAGAGTGTTGGAAACTATCAATGTGAACCAGTACTCCTTCAACTGCAGAGCTTCCCGGGCCTGATTGACTATCTCGGTTTTATCAATCCCATCGATCGACTTAATTATTTTCTTTACTGTATTAAAGTACTTCCGCAATGTTTTCCAGGCAGGGTTCGCGTTATTATCGATAAGAAGGCCGAGATCGTAGAAACTCTGGGCACGGTCTATCTCTCCGATACTTGCCAGGGCTTTTGCTTTATTCAGGTAAGTCCAGGCGAGAAGTTCTTTTTGTTTTCCCTCGGTCATATTAAAGTCGTAGATCGCGGCTTCAAAACTGCTGAGGCGCATCTGTATATAACCGCGGTACATCTGAGTTAATACTCCCTGGCCCTTACACTGTTTTGAGATATCAAGATATTGCTGCGCTCTGCCGGGATCTCCGTTTTCAAGACTTGCCCACGCATAGCAAATTGCGGCATCGGCGCTTTCGGGCTGGTCTTTAATAAGTTTTTCAGCTATCGGTAATGCAAGGCGGAATCTGCCTTTCCAAAGGTGGTCAAATGCTTCCTGCTGAAGCGCGCTTTGCGGGGAGTTTTGGTCCATAATTAATCGATATTCCGGAGCGTGTCCATTAATTCTTTGTATTTAATCAGTTTCTTTTGAGCTTTGTCGCCCATTTTGGAAATCCTTACGGTCGTTTTAAGCAATTTGTCGTAAGCCTCCGTCAGTTTCATATACTCAATCAGCATAGATCGAAGATCAGCCGGGGGTGCAGAGGGAAGTGCACGGGCTTTGTCAACCGTCTCGAAATGCTCAGCAAACGGCTTTTCGCTTTCATCAAGTTTAGAAATATCAACAGCCATTTCAATGTTCCTTATGCAGATATAAGATTAAATGTGAATGTGACATCTTCCTTTATTTCCTCACCCATTTCCATCATATCATCATCGTCTTCTTTATAGTACCAGTTTATTTCAACCTCACCTGAACTCTTATGGTAATTTTCAAGCTTGTCTATAATGTCGCTCAGAAATTTAATGGAACTGGAATTCAGGTAATCTATTTTAATATTAAGCGTCAGTTTCTTTGTCACTTCAAGAAAATATTTCTGTATCCATTCAATAAGCGGCTGGTAGAATTCGCTTGTATTCTCCGGATAGGAAGAACCGCTAAGTTCAAGAACTCCGGTCTGAGCATTAAAGTTAACCGCCAGTGTGCTTTTTGTTTTTTCAAACACTAAATTATCCATTGTCATTTCCTTTATCGATTGTAATTTCAAAAATTATCTGTTTTGCTGATTCTTGTTCCGACAGCGTTATCACTATAGGATTCTTAGATTTTCTTCTGATTTCGATCAGGCCTATTCCGGCGCCTTTGCTCTCTTCCTCTGATTCGCTGCGCAGTTTTTCTTTGTAGAGCTGCTTAAGGCCCTCCTGATCAAGAGCGTTGAGGTTTTCGATTCTTTCCTTCATCCGCTCGTAATCTGAAACTGTTGTGAGGTTCGTGGATGTGATCAGCACTCGGGAAGGGAGTATTGCCAATTCAAATTTACCGATTCCTGATGCATCACTTTCACTGCCGCGTTCCATTGAGTAGAATCCGACATTTTGAATCACTTCGTTGCTGCAAAAAAGGGTGGTTTTAATTTCTTTTGGGGAGAGATATGGTTCTGCTTCCCTGAAGAGGACTTCCGTGAATTTTTCAAGGACACTATGATTGCATACTCCGGCATATCCGATCACAAGGCTCGCTTCGCCGGAATTATGTTTTATTATAAAGTCATCAGGCATATAATTTTGTACTCCTATTAATTCATCCTGATGCCGATAAACGTGACATCGTCACGCTGTGGTTCGGAATTCTTATGTTGGAGAAATGTATCCATCAAAATTTCTTTCTGCTTATTCATATCGTAATTGCTGCAATTTATGAGAAGCTCTTTTAATTTGCGCGTGCCGAGTTTTAACTCGGCGGAGTTGTTCTGATCAATGAATCCGTCTGAAAACATATAGAATGTTGTTCCGGAATTCCAGATAACCTGATGATCAATATAACTTATCTCCCTGCGATTATCGCCTATCGATTTTTTATCGCCCTTTATTTCTATCAGTTCATTATTCTGCATATACAATAAAGGCCTGTATGCTCCTGCAAATTTAACTGATTTTTCAAGTTCATCAAAAACACAGAGGGAAATATCCATTCCGTCAAAAGTTCCCTCAACCTTATCTTTGTTTAGTTCACTGCTGACTCTCTCGTCGAGCTCATTCAGGATATCCGAGGGATCAAGCCGTTTAGACTGAAGAATAATATCATTCAGAAGTGTATTACCGATTAATGACATAAATGCCCCCGGCACACCGTGCCCGGTGCAGTCAACCACGGCGAATATTTTTTTAGAGCTGACTTCACCGCACCAGAAAAAGTCACCGCTTACAATATCTTTCGGCTGAAAAATCAGAAAGCTGTCGGGAAATAATCTATTCACTTCAGGTTCGCCGGGAATTATGGCAGTCTGTATTCTTTTAGCATAGTTGATGCTGTCTGTCATAAATTTATTGTGGATGCCGAGGGCAATATTCTGTTCCTCAAGCACCTTTCTCGAATGCGAAAGTTCGAGATGGTTTCTGACTCTCGCGAGCACAACCGGGGCGCTTATTGGTTTGGGGATGAAATCTACTGCGCCTATATCAAGTCCCTTTGTTTCATCCTCAACGTCTGTTCTGCCCGTGATAAAAATAATCGGGATCTGCGCGGTTTTAGGATCAAGCTTGAGCCGTTGGCAAACCTCGAATCCGTCCATACCCGGCATCATTATATCGAGAAGGATCAGATCTGGTTGGTTAGCGCTCCCGGCAATTTTTATCGCTTTTTCTCCGGTAAGCGCGGCAACACACTTAAAATCTTTGAGTACATCACTAAGAATATCGATATTCTCCGGAGCATCATCCACAATTAAAATTTTTGAATTTACCAGGTTACTCATACAAGTTCTTATAATGATTTTTTATTAAGAGACAGACAACAAAGCATACTTTTCTGCAACGTCTTCAAAAATGAGAATAGTCTTTCGGTTCAATCGATTCCTGCATACAACGGTTTATTTGATGATCAAAATTTAAAGCCGATCTTATCTTATTAGGAATAATTATTCGGGAAGAACAAACAAACAGCAATATTTGCTGAATTTCCCGGCCTTCAAGTAATATATTTCCAGGCATCAAGTTAGAATAAATCAGTGCACGCCCTTACCGTTAAGGTACGGTCCGAAGTGAACATCTGATCCGAGAATATGGTCGTGCAGCCAGTCACGGAGGAAATTCATCACATCAATTGTCAGCACTTTTTCACCTGAGTCGAATTTGTCCTTTACGGCCGCAACCTGCTCCACTAATCCTTTATGCTGCTGTTTGTGCAGTTCGGATTCGGGGTAGTCGTACTTATCAAACAGCTTTTCTTCTGTGCCAAAATGATAAACCGTATAATCGACAAGTTCATTCAATATCTTGCTTAGCGCCGACTGGCCTTTCCCGTGCGTGATCGCATCGTGAAGCTCATTCACAAAACCAACGAGCCTTTTATGCTGGGCGTCAACTTCCGCAATGTTTGTAGCATACGCGCTTTTCCATTCTACCAGTGCCATATAATACCTCTAAAATTAAATGATTGAAAAGATCCTTTACAATAGCTATATATATTTTTTTTCTGAGCTTCGTATTTCTTCCCGGCAAACTCTTCGTTTATAGATCTCTTAAACCCCAGGACGCGAAGTATTTACGCAAAGGACCGCAAAGTCAGATGTAAAATAATTTTAACCTATGTATTTAACTCAAATCCAGTTTCAGTTCGGCGGCAAGAGCATTTAATTGCTCAAGCGCTTCGTCGTAATCATAACACTTAACGCTTTCAGTGATTGCATTCAGATGAATTCTGATATTTCCGGTACCTGTCATTTTGTTGATCGCGTCAATTTTATTTTTCGCACCTACGTCATTTTCGACAAGTAAACTTTTTAATTCGGCGATAGACGGCCTAAGTGATTCTATATCAAGTTCTGATAAATCATCCTCAGCAACCACTTCAATTTTTTCATTTTGCCAGTCACCGATTTCGTTCAGAACCAGATGAAGCTGTCTGTCAAATCTGTTAATTAGATTATCGTATTCCGCAGGGGAGTCATTCTTCAGTTCTGCTTCAAGCTCTGCTGAGATTTTATTCAGATCAGTGGCCCCGAGGTTTCCGGAAACTCCCTTCACTGTATGTGCTAACCTTACAGATAGTTCCTTGTCCCGCTTTTGAACCGCAGTTTTAATCTGTTCAACTACATTAATATTATTCTTATAAAATTTTTCCAAAAGCTCAGCGTAAAGTTTTATATTTCCGCCGACTCGGGTCAGTCCGTTTTTAATGTCGATACTGACAAATTCAGGCAAATAAATTTCCTTTACGGGTTTGGCTTCAGGAACGGGGATATCCGCCACCTTACGTTGGCCCGGTTTTATCCATTTCACCAGACAGCCAAAGACCTCATCCGGATCGATAGGTTTGGTGACGAAGTCCATCATACCGACACTCAGGCATTTTTCTTTAATACCAACCATTGCATCGGCGGTCATTGCCACGATCGGCAGATCGTTGTATGCAGAATGTTTCCGGATTTCCATCGTTGCGGTATAGCCGTCCATTACAGGCATCTGGAGATCCATCAGAACAATGTCATACTTTGACGGAGTACCTGAGTCTATGACCTTTGCAAGAGATTCCTGGCCGTTATTCGCAATTTCCACCACTAAACCTGCCTGTTCAAACAGTTCAGAAGCAACCTGCTGATTGATTTCGTTGTCTTCCGTAAGGAGTATTCTGGCGCCTTTGATTTTACTGACCGCTTCTTTATTCTTATTACCTTTTTCTACCCTGGTACGTTTAGTTCTTACGTCCTTGCCGAACACTTCCATAATCGTGTCAAAAAGCTGCGAGTATGAGACCGGTTTGGAAAGGAAAGCTTTTATACCTGCCGCTTCGGCTTCTTCCGCACTTTCCTCAGGGGCGAATGCAGTTACAAGAATTATCTTTGGAGTTTTTGCCGGCGGATCGCCCAGTATTTTTCTGGATGTAAGAATTCCGTCCATCTCCGGCATTCTCCAGTCCATTAAAATTAAATCAAACGGATCAGCGGCGTTTTTTGCAATTAACTCCAGGGCCTCTTTACCAGACTCCCCGACAGTGACTTTGAATGAGAAAGTTTCCAATGCTTCTCTCAATATCTCCCGCGCAGTTAGGTTGTCGTCAACAACAAGAACATTAATACCCCTCAGATCGATAGAGGGAATATATTCATCCCGTTTCTGTTCTTTCAGGGCCTCAAATATTGCCGTGAAAAAGAATGTACTGCCTCTTCCGTATTCACTTTCAAGCCAGACTTCTCCGCCCATCAATTCGGCAAGCGACTTAGAGATCGCTAATCCAAGACCGGTGCCGCCGAATTTCCTTGTAGTGGAGCTGTCAGCCTGCGAAAATTTCTGGAACATCTTTGCCTGTTGTTCGGGCGTAAGTCCGATACCTGTGTCCCGTACGGAGAAACGGACTTTAACCTTATTGTCAATCTGCTCGTGCAGATCAGCGGAAACGACAATCTCGCCTTTGGAAGTAAATTTCACGGCGTTGCTGCAGTAGTTGGTAATTATCTGTCCGATGCGCAGCGGATCGCCGATTAAATTGAGAGGAACATTTTTAGAGATATGGATAGTGAATTCGAGCCCCTTATCCTGTGCTTTTTGTGAAACAAGATTGGAAACTGAATCCATAACGTGTTCAAGATCGAATTCCGTAGATTCAATGTTCAACCGGCCCGCTTCAATCTTTGAGAAATCAAGAATGTCGTTGATTATCCCGAGGAGAGCCTGTGCTGAGCGGTCGATCTTGAATAAGTAGTCATATTGTTTAGTATCGAGTTTGGTTTTCAGCGCGAGATGGGAAAGGCCAATTATCGCATTCATCGGTGTGCGGATTTCGTGCGACATTGTAGCGAGGAACTGACTCTTCGCTAGTGTAGCAGCGTCGGCCGCCTCTTTGGCAAGCTCTAATTCATTCTGGATCTTTTGCAGATCGCTGATGTCAATTATTGATCCGACAAGACACCCATACCCATCATAAATGATGGGTGTGAATGAGACACGGCAGTCCCTGATCTCGCCGGTCTTGAAGCGTTTGAAATTGACCGGAAAGTCCAGGACATAACCATCAGTTCTTAGTTTTTCATCTAACAGGAGTTCGTCCTCAGGTTTTACATACCATTGAGAAGGCGTCATACCGGAGAATTCCTCGATTGCTACGTGATGGAAATCTGCCATTGCCTTATTTACTCTGATAATGGTTCCGTCGGAAATTTTAGCCACAACTGTCGGAATAGGAATGGCTTCTACAATTCTGTCCGCGGCTTCTTTTGCGCGGAGAACGAATTCTTCGGCCCTTTTTCGCTCTGTTATATCGTGGGTAAATGCAACAATGTATCCGGTACCTTCAAAATCAAAATATGAACAGTTAATCTCTACGGGGATAAGGAGTTCATCTTTGCTGCAAAGAGTTGATTCATATGAGAATTTTTCTCCTGCCATCAGTTTATCAACAAACGGGCCCCAATTCTCACGCAGGAAGTTAATATCGAAGTACCAGAACTTTCTGCCAATAATTTCTTTTCGATCAAACCCGAGAGAATCATAAGCGTGGATGTTGGCGTCGATGATCCGGCCGGAGACCGGATCAATAAAACAGATGCTGTCTTTCGCATTATCTATGCCGTACTGAATTAGCCGTAATTTTTTCTCAAGCTCTTTCCGGGATGTAATGTCTTTGAAAATGACCACAGACCCGATTAATTTATCGGCTTTCAGGAGGGGAGTACTCGTATACTCAACATAAAAACTGGTCCCGTCCTTTTTCCACAGTACCTCATCATCAACCTTTGAGGATAATCCTTCGGTGTAGGACTGATGCATCGGGCAGAGTTTTTCAAAGTATTTCGATCCGTCAGCATAAGAGTGGTGCGCCAGATCGTGGATCTTTTTGCCGATCACTTCGTCTTCGTTAAATCCCAGCATTTCAAGGGCGGCAGGATTAATAAAAATTGTTAAACCGTTCTCGTCGCAGCCAAAAATCCCGTCGCTGGCAGAGTTAAGAAGGGACCGGCTTCTCTCTTCGGCAACCGCAAGCGCTTCCCGCGCCTTTTTCTTTTCAGTTACATCCGTCATCCAGCTAAGAATGCCGTCCTCTCCAAAATAGTTTATAGAGAGATAAGTAACGAGCATATCCCTTATTTTTTTATCTCTGTCATACATTTTTAATTCAAAATCTTCAACCCGGCCGTCGAGTTTCAATTTATTCTCCAGATATTCGCGGTCAGCCACATTAGAGTAAAGATCAGGAGATGCATCTAAGACCCCAAGGCCAAAAAATTCAGAAAATTTTGGATTGGCAAAGTGGATAATTCCGCGGGCTGAGAAAGCAATTGCATTGGGACTGGTATCAAGAATAAACTTCATTTGTTCCTGCGACCTTTTCAGCGCCTCTTCCGAATTTTTAATCTCAGTTATATCAAAGCGGATAGAGAGGAAAGCCTCCGGTTTCCCGTCAGGGCCAAGAACCGGAGCGACAACCGTATCAACCCAGTAATATGAGCCGTCCTTAGCTTTATTCCGCAGCTGTCCGCGCCAAATCTTTCCGCCGCAAATCGTCTGCCAAAGATCAGTAAAATATTCTTTTGGATGATAACCGGAATTAAATATCCTGTGGTTTCTGCCCAGTATTTCCTCTCTGCTGAATTTGGAAACCCGGCACAATTCATCATTAACATCAGTAATATTGCCTTTGAGATCAGACATAGAAACGATCGCGGAGGCATTGAGCGCCAAATTTTGTGAAGTCAGTTTTGCGTTAAGTTTGTTTATTTGGCTAAGTGTGTCCTGAAGCGTTCCGGTCCGCTCTTCTACTTTCGATTCGAGGCTTTTGTTCAGTTCCTGGATCTCGAGTTCCGCGTTTTTCCTTGCGGTTATATCCGAATTGGTTCCAACAACTCTTTTGGCTCTGCCGTTCTCATCAGTTTCAACAACCAGTCCGCGGGAGAGGACCCAGAAGGTTTCCCCGTTTTTTCTGATTCCGAGGAATTCAGTTTCATAACCGGAGTTTTTCGCGATAGCATCATAAATCGCTTTAGATGATTCGGTAATTGTCGAAGGGTGGTTAAGCGCGTTCCATTTCTCAACAGTGGGCCGGAACTCATTGGGCTGGTAACCGTAAAGCTCAAACATTCTGTCGCTGAAATATAATTGGTCATTATCGAGGAACCAGTCAAAGATACCGTCATTAGTTGCTTCGAATGCATACCTGAACCTGTGCGTCAGATCGCGGAGTTCATCTTCTTTCTTGGAGATTTCTCCGATCATTTTGTTAAACGCACCGGCAAGTTCCCCAATCTCGTCTTTTGATCTTATATCAATAGTACGGTTAGTGCCGGTTTCGTGTATATTCTTTACGCCCCGGGTGAACGCAACAACCGGTTTGGTTATTTTCCCTGAAATTACCAGAGTGACAATCAGGAGCAGCGCCACGATGGCAAACGTAATCAGGAGGGAATCTCTTGTGAGTATCTTTACATCAGAAAGCAGCTCATCCTCACGGACAGAAATCGCCAGCCCCCAATTAGTATATTTTACAGGATGAGTGTATGCCCATAACCTTTGGCCCGGCTCATCATCTATCCTTAATATTACCCGCCCGATTTCACCCTTCATTAGTTTTTCACCTTCAATTTTCTGATCAGCAGGATTTACTGAACTTCCTTTAATAGTTAAAATATTGTCATTGAAGATCCGCTTCTTGCTTGGATGGTAAAGGAACTGGCCTTTTTGTGAAACCATAACATAGTTCATAGTTTTGTAATAACCGGAGTCAGTCAGGTCTTTAAATTCGGTGAGGTCAATCTGTGCGGCTGCAACACCTATAAATTTGCCTTTTTGGTATATAGGCGCCGAGTAACGTGAACAAAGTTTCTTCGTCTCCTTATCAATAAATGGTTCGTCCCAGAATGCCTTACCCATTGCGGCAGGAACCTGATACCATAATTCATTAAGATTTGTATAGTCAATAGTTTTTGACAATTCGCGCCTGATTATTCTTCCGCTGTCGGATGTGACCGAATAAAGCAGCTTTTTGCCGCCGGTAAATCCGGGATCAAGCGCAATCCGCGAACCGAGCAGCAGGTGGGTTTTGCCGATATTATTCGTAAGGTAATTAAACGCTTCTTTTTCTGTAACGTTTTCCGAAAGGTTCACATAATCCGCAGTACTATGTACAACCAACATAATTTTTTCGGCCTCAGCCTCAATTCTCCTCGCGAATTCAGATGTATAAATGGACATAAACCGGTTAACTGAAGCTATTTCAGTCTCTTCTATATAATTTTTCGAAAAATAACCGCCGAGCAATGAAAGGATTGTAATTGCAGGCATAATCCCGAAAAGCAGTTTTGCGCGGATACTTCTGAGTTTGAAATTCATAATATGGCCAGATATAAATATTTTAAAATATTCAGGTAAAGCATCATCCTGATCACCGGGCTTCCGCATCTTTCAGAAGATCAGCGGAGAAGCCGGTTGTCGTTTCCTCTTCGATATATGATCCTGGACGGCCGCCTGTTGAACGGGCAAATTTTCTCAGATTTGAGGGAGTGATGAAAATGTTCTTGCTTCCGGCGGATGCGACGTCAATTTTTATCTCAAGAAACTGTTCGAGGCTGAGTTCTTCCAGAACCTGAGCAGAAGAGGGGAGAGCTATAATCGACAGAAAAAGCAAAGTAAGAAGGAATAAGGAAGCAGGAAGTGACGTTTTCATTGCAGTTTCCGATATTGACAATAATGATATATCAAAACTACAAATAATTATTTTGATTTACTATCAGTATTGATATATGAAAGATGACCGGATATATTGCCCCGATCTGCCGGAATTCTTTAACCAGGCAGTAATTTTTGATTCACCACCCTAAGCACAGCTTCGGGGTCAAAAGGTTTCATTAAATAGTCTTCTGCTCCGAGATCAAATCCTTTTACAAAACTCTGGGCGTCAGTTTGCCCTGTAACGAATATGATGGGGATGGAAGAAGTTTCCGGATTTCCTTTAATGATCTTTGCAACTTCAAATCCGTCCATAACAGGCATAACGACATCCAAAAGCACAAGGTCAATTTTGGTCCCTGAGTTAATTATTTTGATTGCCTTCGCACCGTTTGTTGCTACTCGACAGTTGAATCCGGACAAAACTTCCGCGAGGATAGTAATATTTTCCGGGGCATCGTCAACAATCAGGATCGTTTTGTTTTCCATATTCTTCCTAAAATAGATAATTGTGTTGTATTGGTTCTGGATTCATCAAAAAATATTTGATGAATTTTGATAGTTCAAATTACCGATAAAAGTTTGAAATTCTATGTGTGCAATAACGGCGCCATTCAAGATTAATAAATGCGATTATCTGCCGTACTCAATTCATTCAATATTTTATTCCTGCTAAAGCCTGACGGACTATCGTGATGAGGCCCTCGGCAGTGAAGGGTTTTGCGAGATAATGAGTACAGCCGGCGTTAATAAATTCTTCCTTGTCGCCGTCCAGCGCGAATGCGGTGATCGCTATGACAGGAACATTTTTGTATTGGGGGAGCGCCCGTATTTGTTTTGTTACCTGAATTCCGTCCATTGTGTCGGCGCCCAGATTAATGTCCATTATTATCGCGTCATATTTTTCCGAACCGGCTTTAGCGACAGCATCCTGGGAATTTTCAGCAATAACTATGTTGCAGAATTTGGATAATGTTTTTCCTATTAAATCCAGCGCCACGGGATCATCCTCAACGTGAAGTATCCGTGGCAGGATAGAAGGATCGACTGTTTCTCGCGGAGCGCTGTCCCACCGGGAACTTCCCGGTTCAGGTGAATCGTTGGATCTGTCCGGTCTTAGTATCGGTAAATGAATAGTGAACGTGGTACCTTTCCCTAACGTACTCTGAACCTCGATAGTACCTTTCAACTTCTCGAGAAATTTTTTTGTAACGGAGAGGCCCAATCCGGTTCCTTCGAAATTCCTTCCGTGGCCCTCACTTACCTGGCGGAACTCATCCCAGATGAATTCCAGATTTTCAGGAGCAATTCCGATACCGGTATCTTCAATCTCTATCATCGCAAAATCGGCGGAATTACGATTGACTTTGGATAATCTTATGGTAACAGCCCCTTCAGATGTAAATTTGATGGCATTATTTACGAGGTTGTTAATGATCTGCCGTAACATCTGCTCGCTTGATAATGATTCAAGTGAACTGAGTTCAGTTTCTATTTTAATTGAGACAGATTTCCTCTGCGCAGTCTCTTTAAATAATTTCCCGACCTCCTTCGCCACCTTTAGTATATCGGTACGGGAAAACGTTAAATCAAATTTACCGGCTTCAAGCCGTGAAAGATCCAGTATCAGATTTAGCGTTTCCATAAGTCTTGTTCCCCCGTTAGAAATTCTTTGTACATACTCGCGAAGGGGAGAATCACCGATCTCATACTGTAATAACTCCGAGTAACCCAAAATCCCAATCATCGGGGTACGGATTTCGTGACTCATATTTGCCAGGAAACTGGATTTCAAACGATTGCTCTCTTCAGCTTTTTCTTTCTCGATAATAAGGTCCCGTTCCATCTTTTTTCGCGGAGTAATGTCAACAACAAATCCTTCTATAAATTTAACATTTCCGTCCGCATCTTTCACGAGATGAGCATCTTCGTACAACCAGATGGAGGACCCGTCACTATTAGTGACCTCGTATTCAAATCCTTTAACGAATCCGTCAGTTAAAATCTGTTGTATATATTTCCCCCTGTCTTCAGGATTTTTGTAAATCTCCTTACCGACATCTTTAAACTTGCCGATGAGGCTCTCCGGTGAGTCAAAACCAAGCATTTTAGAGAGTGTCGGATTAACGGAGACTATTGTCCCGTCTATATTTGTCTGAAAAATTCCTTCCTGGGCATTTTCAAAGATGGACCGGTATTTCTCTTCGCTTTCCCGGAGGGC
>CAIMOS010000276.1 GCA_903843135.1 uncultured Ignavibacteriales bacterium
CCCTATATAAAATTACCCTCGAAAAACCTACGGCAATGCAAGGAATATTGGAATTAGTTCTAGATGACCCTAATGTTGTAAAACGTGCAATAAATGCGGTGTCATATTATCTTGCCCCGGCCTGTGATTATTATCTCGAAATAAACAGAATATCAAATGGAATCAAACAAAAAGATATTGGTTTAGTTCAAAAGAAGGAAAAAGACTGGCAGGTAATTGATAAAGTTAAAATATCTTTTGAGTAAAAATATCTGGAAAGAAAATAGGTGAGCGTGCATAACATCGGCTTTATATTCGAAATCATCATAACTGCATGCATAGTTAGTCTTCAGTTAAAGTATTTCGTATCGAATAAGAAAGCTATTAGGATACTTGGCGACATATTCCCAAATAGAGGGGAAACCGAGCCTGTTTATAAGATCGTCAGAGAAGATAGGCCTGCCAATTTGATTAGTTCAATATCCAGTAATGGAATATCCCAAGATTATGATCTAATAGCAATAAGGAAAGATGCTCCCACAATTACTGAGCATTTTAGGAAGATACTCGATGCTACCAATAAATATTTAAGAGGGAATAAAGGTGCTGCAGCCGATTTTAACATTCTTAAAAATATAGCTGAAAGGATATCGGAAGCTGAAGAAAATGCTATTAACGCCCGCATCTCCTTACCATTATTTATAGGGCTGATGGGCACGTTCATCGGGGTGATTGTTGGAATAGTATTTATTTATATTAAGGGTATAAATGATAATTCAATCAATAACTTCCTGGGCGGAGTATTTATTGCCATGATTGCAAGCCTATTTGGTTTGGGACTTACCACCTGGAGTAACAGTTTTTCTTTTAAGGAAGCTAAGGTGAAGAGAGACAGAAATAAAAATGATTATTATACTTTCCTTCAAGCTGAATTACTTCCCATACTGAATAGGGATTTGTCTAATAGTCTGATCACACTAAAAGGTACATTGGAGCGATTCTCAAAAACCTTTTCGGATGAATTATTTAAAAATCTTGGTGAATTTAACCAGAAATTTGAGAGCAATAATAAGAAGTTTGGTGAGAACACCAACTTGGTTATTAACAATATCAACGCACAAAAGGAATTTTTGGATAAAGTTAATAAACTTGGGTTCAAGCGGATTGTGGAAGCTAATCTTGAAATATTTAGTAAAATAGACGAGAAAAAGGATTTCTTCGACAATCTTCACAAAGCCATTGAAAAGTCCCAAAAAGTATTCGATGAAATTAGTAATGCTGGAACAATCGCCAATAATTTATTAAGTAAAATACAAGGATTTGAAGACAATATTAAGGAATTAACCGCAAACTTCACCCGTAATGAGATTGTAACACAAAAATATATAGAAGATGTTTTCGGTCGTAGTGAAGAACTTAAGAAGAGGTATGAACTGGTTGTTAAGCATATTAATGAAGTTGATGATGAGAACAATAAATACCTCAGTGATGAAAAAGAAGCAATACATCGATTAACTTCAGGATCATTAAGCGAATTAGAAAAAATTGCGGAACAGTTAAAGCAATCTATATCCGAACTTGACGTTGAAATTAAACAGAAACTGACGCGTTCATTCGATTTTTCAGAGGAGAAAACTAAATACGCTGAATTATTGAACACGATAAAATCAGATTTACATATTCTGACAGAAACCTTAAAGGTGGAAATCGCAAGTACTGTCCAAACTCATAAAGGTGCAATAACTTCATTGTCTGAAGAGTCGCTCAATAAATATCAAGATAGTCTTGACCATATTAGAAAAACTCTTGTGGACTTGGAAGGCGCGATAAAGCGAGCGGTTTTCGTGAGGCGAGGAAAGGGACATGGGTCGGACACCGGTAATCCTATCCCGGATCCTATTCCTTGGTGGAGGAAAATATTACCTAAATCTGGACAGAAAACATGAAGCACGACAACAACCATTTTTTTTGGCCGAGTTTTGTGGACCTTCTAACGGGGCTTTTCGTGGTTATGCTCGTTCTTTTTGTTTTAAGTTATAAATTATTAAGTGAGGAGAAGAATAAAGTTTATGAAAAACTAAAGCACTATGAGGAGTTCACAAGAATTGAAAAACAGATAAGTGCTTTGGATAGTTCAGGGTATTTCGTTAATAAATGTGGAAGACATGTACTAAAGATTGATATTATGTTTGATCCTAACCAATCCGTTATATTAGAGCCATATAAAGATTCATTGGGGAAAAGTGGAATATTCCTGAAAAGGTTTATTGACAGTCTTCTTAATATGTACGAAGGCAAGATTAAATTCTTAGTTGTTATAGAGGGGAACGCAGCAAATACGTACGATAATAAGTATCCCAAGGATTCAAATTATGGGTATAAACTAAGTTATGATAGAGCATTGGCACTTTATAATTTATGGAGAAATTATACGGACTTTTATTCCACACAAAATGATCGTGTAGAAATATTGATTGCTGGTAGTGGATTTTCTGGCCTTTGTCGTGAAACAATTGAAGAAAAAAATAAAAGATTTCTTATTCAAATTATTCCCAAAGTTGGTGATAAATAGATTAAGGAGAATGCATGAACTATAATATTACCCGCTACATCGCTTCAATTATATTAATTATTGGCGTGTTCAGGATGCCGTATGGATACTACAAGTTCGTACGGATTTCGACATTTATTGTTGCGGCTGTTTTTCTATATTTAAGCTATACCAAAAAAAATGAGCTATGGATGGTTCTTTTTGGAATATTGCTAATTCTTTTTAATCCAATTTATCCAATGACATTTGATAAGTCAACCTGGTCAATTTTAGATGTTGTATCGACTGCCGTCTTACTTATGTCAATAAAATATATTGGTGTATCCGAAAAAAAGCCGGTTGATTCCATCGCCTCTGATTCTTAGAGAGGAAGTGAATTTAAGATTTACAACTTTTCACTCTTAACTTTTCATTTTTTTGCTCAGAATTCAAGCTTCCCGTTTAACCCTTTCGATTGAAAACGCCGGAACACAAAGTGATACATACTCGCATTCTTCGGTGAAGGGGTTGGAGTATCGAACGCGGGCGCTTTTTTTAATTAGGATGGATTGGCCGGCGGAGAGGATGATTTCTTCGTCGTCAATCTCGATTTTCTTTTTGCCTCTGATCATTAAAGTAATTTCATCAAATTCCGGTTTCTGGAAAGGTTCGCTCCAGCGGGGAGGAGCGATCATATGCGCGAGGCTGTAATCTCCGCTCTTGATGCTCGCCAGCCCGAAATGTTCTTCGATCAGTTTCCCGTCGGATGTGGGGACGACGAAAGGATTATTTTGAATAATATAGTTTTTCATTCTTTTGCCGCGTAATTAAGTTCAGAACAAAAATTAATAAAGTAAATTTACAGAAAAAAGAACTTTACGTTATTGTTTTCTCTTAATCAGCTTAAACGCAAGAGTTCTTCCGTGTCCCTGCATAATCGCCAGATTGATCCAGCTTAATGCAAACTTTTCCAGGAGTTCAACCTTATCATCGCCTCCGAAATCATAACACTCCGCGAAGCCACAGTCTTTGGCGAGTTGTACGGCTACATCCTTGGCGCGTCTGCTGTTTCCCGCGGCGAACATATCAATTCCAAGTTCAGGATTTCCTGGGAGATCGAGTTTGTAGAGCGGGTTAAGCATATTTTCAAATCCCGTGGAGTTAAAGCATTTTACAATGTCCTCATTTATTGTTAACGCCTTAAACGCGTGGTAGGCTGTCGGATAAGGCTCCGGGCGTTTCATAATTGAATTAGTTGTATCAATGATAACTTTACCTGTGACATCCCCGAATTCTTTAACAAGTTCTGCGGCGGCGTCAGGGGGAGTAGTAACCACAATTACGTCAGAGCCGGATACTGCACCCCGGATATCTTTTACTACGGCATCCGGAATTAGTTCGAGCGCTTTTCTTGTCTTTGGGGATTCCGGATTTCTGACTCCGAAGACGACAGAATGCCCGGCATTCAGCCAGTTCCGTCCCAGTGCCGATCCGACATTACCTGAACCTATTATCGAAATTTTCATTTGGTTCCTTTCAAAATATTGTGAGTGTAATTTAATTATACTTTGCTTCCCTCAGGCTAAACCAAAACTTTCATTTGTATTTGATCCATTCATTTATATAATTTACATAATATAATATCGTAATTTTTTACGAACGGTGCATTAATGAAGATGCCCCGTATATTACAAGTGGCTAATAAATCGGAAGGTAATACAATGGGAACGGGCTCTCCTGTATTCGGGTTTCTGGTATCTCTGCTTCTTTTCTCTTCAATTTCATTTTCTCAGTTTGATCCTGCACTTCAAAGTTCAAAATCGTCCAACATTTCTGCTGATCACAAATCAAATTATGATTCACCCGCGCAGTTTCTCTTCGACAACGGGCCGATAATAACGATGGCTTCTGGCGGCTGTTCCGGCGGAAGTGTGAGTATACTTGACGGGAGTGTGGGCGGCCACGCGACTTCAGGATGGCTTATTAAGAGTTCAACAGGAAACTTTATCGCTGACGACTTCTCAAATATTGTTCAGTGGAATTTAGATTCGATAAAATTTTTCGCTTATCAAAGTTTGGCAGCCTCCGTAACGATCACGGGGATATATATTCAGATTTGGTCGGGTTCTCCGGATGCGGGAGGATCGGTTATATGGGGAGATCTGACAACGAACCGGCTGAGCACCGCAAGGCTGACCAATATATACAGGGCGCTGTCCACAGACCCGCAGAACTGCGACAGGCGGATTCAGGAAGTTATCGCAAACTGCAGTGCGGTTCTTCCCGCGGGAAATTATTGGGTGCAGTGGGGGATGACGGGAAGTTTATCTGCGGGCCCGTCGCAGCCCCCGGTTACGGTTTCAGGTCAGGCGATTACTGGAAATGCTCTTTATTATTCCGGAGGCGCTTGGCAGCAGGCGTTAAACGGAACTTCGCCTAACGGGGCTCCGTTTATTGTATACGGAACCACAGGAGGTTTAGTTGCTCCGGGCCCACCGGCAAACCCGATTCCGGCAAACAATGTAACCGGTATATCCGTTAATTCACATCCTTATATCTCCTGGACAAATCCGTCCGGCGTTACTTTTAACAAAGTATACATTTCTGCTAATCAAAATGATGTCGCATCATATTCTCCGTCGGCATTGGTTTTTAACGGAATGCCTTCTTCCGTCAGTACTACATACAACAACAGCGTGAGCCTGCTCTCAAACACGGATTATTACTGGCGGATCGTTGAATTTAACGCAAATGATTCCACCGCAGGAGAGATATGGCATTTCAAAACTGCGGGACCGTCATCATTAAATCCTCCGGCAAATGTATCCGCGGTATGGTCGTCCCTCTCTAACCGTGTTACTGTTACGTGGACCAATCCGGCGACGGCTCTTAACGGTGGGGCTGCGGTGATTGACTCATCAATCATTCTGCGGAATGAAACACGGATCGGAAAAGTTGACGGCGCATCGGAGATCTTCATTGAATCGAATCCTCCTGCGGGTTTGCATCATTATGGAGTAATTTCCTGGGCCGGAGGGGTATGCAGCGCTCCGGGAATATCGCCGCCCGCATTAGTGGGTTTGCCTGATTCAGCATATCTATGGAGAATGCAAATAAAAGTAACTGCGGGTAATTCAATTGATTCAGAGAATTTTGCCGGTGTGTCAGATCACGCTACGGAAGGTTATGATATCAATTTTGATCTGTCTGAGCCGCCTGTTACGCCGGGGAATTATGCCGCGGCTTATTTCTATCATCCCGAATGGAACATTGCCACAGGCTCATATTTCAGCTATGATATTAAAAAGAACACCGTGCTTATTGACACAATCAAACAATGGCGATTTACAGTTAACACTAATGTCGTGAATGATACGGTGAAACTGGAATTTGTAAACCACTCAACACCGTCAGGCTATAATAAATACTTATCGGATCTAATAACCGGAGAAACGATAAATCTCAACAACATTTCTTACTACAAATATTATAACACTGCCGCCGGAACGAGGGAATTTATTTTAAGTATCGGCGACAGCGTACCTCCGGCAGCCTCGATAACTTTCCCGAACGGGAATGAGATACTCCGCGCAAATACCGAAAAGGTGATCAGGTGGACATACACCGGGGGAAACGGCATTGATTCAATTTTTATTGACGTAAGCAGGGACGCGGGACAAACATTTTCTTTTCTTAAGAAAGTTGGGAACATCAGGGAAACAAACTGGCAGACACCGCCGGAATATCTTAACCATAACTATTCGATCAGACTCAGGTTCAGGGATTTGCTGGGAAATATCACTTCCGTTCAAAGTGAAAATGCTTTTACAGTTGCCGGGGACAGCCTTGCTGCAGCATCGCCCGCAGGGTGGTCGCTTTACAGCTTACCACTCAATCCGTACTCTGAACTGAACTCATCTATCTTTGGGGATGATATTGTGTCCGGCCCGTATTCAGTCTGGGGGTATCAGCAGCAGACCGGATATTTCATATCACAGGTTTCTTCTTTCGGGAAAGGATACTGGCTTGGCCTGCAGAATAATTCAAACTGGGACGTGAGGGGCCTTGCGGTTGAAAGTGACAGTGTGGCATTTCCGTTAATGCCGGGTTACAATCTGACCGGAAATCCGTTTGTACGGGCGATATCATTAAGTAATCTTTACTTCAAAAGAAACAATACAATTTTGAATTTTAACGACGCGGTTACAAACGGATGGATCACAAATACTCTTTATGGTTATGAAAACAACAGTTATGCGCCTGAGGATACATTGAATTTATTCGGAGGTTACTGGCTGGGAGTAATTCAGGATGCAATTCAGTTAATACAAAAACCTGTTTCAATTCCCGCTGTTACGGCGGTTCCGGAAAAAATATCTACGGATAACTGGTCACTGCCAATAATCGCGAAGTCAGGAATGTTATCGGATAAGACGCCGGAAATCGGGATTAAACCGGCATCTACAAACGGCTTTGACGTGCGATACGATATGCCTCATCCGCCAAGAAACCCGGGGGACAATTATCTTGAATTATACTTTGAGAACAGCGGCGCGGGCTTTCCGCAGATTTTTTCGAACAGGTATTCAAAAGATTTCCGGGACAGAACATCGATGTCCTGGGTTTTTAAAGTTGAATTTTCACAAACGGGTATCGTTGAAATTCTGTGGGACAAAAATATTCTTACTGAATTAGGCGATTCGATAACGCTTAAATTAAAAGATAACGTGACGAATATTGTAACAGATATGAAATCTGATTCGGTTTACTCATTCAGCTATAACGGCGTCCGGAGTTTCACAATTAACAAAACATTGACCGGGGTTAATGATAATGGTATTTTTATCAGCGATTACGGATTGTCTCAGAATTATCCGAATCCCTTTAATCCTGTTACTACCATTAGTTATTCTGTCGCCAAGGCAGGAAATGTCCGATTGACAGTTTATAACACACTCGGGCAGGTTGTTTCGGTTCTTCTTGATGAGTATAAGTTGTGTGGCAGATATGAAACTGAGTTTGACGCATCCGGGCTTAACTCAGGAATCTATTTTTATAAACTGGAAGCCGGAGAATTTGTATCAGTGCGTAAAATGGTAGTGATGAAATAAAAACAGCTGCCCTCGTGGCGCGGATTAATAATCCGCGCTTCTATACCGGGTGAAATTTGTATGTAGTAAGGTATTATAGTGCGAATAGACATTGATATTAGCTATCGATTGAACTAACCCTGCGCGGATTGCTAATCCGCGTTACGGGGAGAAGATGATCAACCCTGCGCGGATTGCTAATCCGCGTTACGGGGAGGAGATGATCAAACCTGCGCGGATTGCTAATGCGCGGTACGGGTGACGTTCGGGTGATGAACTGATGGATTGCTAATCAGCGCCGCGGCTTAATCTGAGGGAATTGGTTAAGACGGAAACGGAGCTGAATGCCATAGCAGCAGCGGCTATTACGGGATTTAGCATTCCGAATGCGGCGAGGGGGATTCCGATAACATTATAAAAGAATGCCCAGAATAAATTCTGTTTTATAGTGTTAATAGTTCTGCGGGAAAGATTTACGGCTTTCGGAATTCCGCTTAGATCGCCTTTAAGAAGCACAATGCCCGCTGATTCAATAGCTATATCGGCGCCGCCGCCGATGCCAAAACCGATATCGCTCTTTACGAGAGCGGGCGAATCATTAATGCCGTCTCCGGCCATACCTACAGTAAATCCTTTTCTTTGGAATTTTTCGATAATGCCGAGTTTATCTTCCGGCATCAGTCCGGAATAGACTTCCTCGATTCCTGCCTGAGAGGCGGCGAACTCCGCGCTGCTTTTTTTGTCGCCAGTAGCCATTACGGGGGTGATATTCAGCGATTTAATTTTCTTTATAACTTCCAGTATTCCCGGTTTTAATTCATCTGTAACTGACAACGCGCCCGCAAGTTTTCCGTCAATCCCAAAATAAATTAAAGATGATGAGGAGTGAAACAAATTATCGTCAACCTCCGCGGGCAAATTTCCGGAATCAGTTTTCATCATAGCGAACGATCTGTTGCCGGCGAAGACTTCTTTATTATTGACAGTTCCTGAAATGCCCTGGCCCGGTACTGAGATTGCCGATTCCGCCGAAGGAATTTCAATATTAAGCTTTTTTGTATAATCAATAATTGGCACGGCAAGCGGGTGCTCCGATTTTGCTTCAAGCGCGGCAAGCAAAGCCAGTGAAGCATTATTAAATCCGTTTACAAATTTAATTTCATTGACATTTGGTTTTCCGGAGGTTATTGTGCCTGTCTTATCGAAAATGAGGCAATTGATCCTGTGCGCCGTTTCGAGGGCTTCGCCGCTGCGGATGAGTATTCCGTTCTTGGCGCCTTTACCGGTACCGACAATTATGGCAGCGGGGGTCGCGAGTCCAAGCGCGCAGGGGCAAGCGATAATGAGTACGGAAATGAAATTTATCAGCGCTCCGCTGAAAGGAAGATCCAGGACATAAAACCAAACGATAAAAGTAATAACCGCGATAACGATAACCACGGGTACGAAAACTGAAGAGACTTTGTCCGCCAGGTTCTGCATCGGTGCCTTGCTCGCCTGCGCGTCTTCAACTAATTTGATGATCCTGCCGAGCAGGGAATTGTCTCCTGTTGCAGTTACGCGGAACTCGAAATAACCGTTGCCGTTAATCGTACCCCCGGTGACTTTATCATCAGATGATTTCTCGACGGGAACGGGTTCTCCGGTGATCATTGATTCTTCAATGAAAGAACTTCCGGATGTTATGATTCCGTCTGCGGGAAGCTTCGCGCCGGGTTTTATAACGACCGTATCTCCGGCCGACAAATCTTCAACCGGAATTTCAACAGTGGCAGAGCCTTTTTTTATCAAAACAGTTTTTGGTCTTAGTTCGAGAAGTTTTTTTATCTCTTCGTTTGTCTTCGCTTTGGCTTTTGCTTCGAGCCATTTGCCCATCAGAATCAGAGTAACGATCATTGCGGCAGAGTCGAAATAAACGTGCGGTGTGTGATCGCCGACCGCAAAATAGTCAGGGAAAAGGGTAAGCAGAACGCTGTAGCCGTATGCCGCTCCGGTACCGATAGCGATAAGCGAATTCATATCGAAAGAAAATAATTTCAGGTTCTTAACAAATATTGAGAAGAACCGCCGTGCAGGCAGAAACATCAGCGGGGTTGTGAGTATGAGGAGGATTTTGTTTACGTTGTCAAGGTCGTGCCCGACGTAATTATGGAAACCGTCCCACATCATTCCCATATTGAGTATGGAGATAGGGATTGTAAGTACTAGTGAGATGATAAAATCCCTGCTGATCTCAGCGCGGTGCTTCTCAATGTGGGATGTGTCGGTGCCTGCAGAAGAGCCCTGCTTCTTGTCATTTGAGGAGGTAACAATTATATCGTAACCCGCGTCCTTCACCTTATCGACAATCTGCTGCAGCCCTTCCGGCGAAACTTCAAAAGATGCCTTTTCCGTCGCCAGATTTACAGAAACATTTGTGCCGCCGGCTTTTGAAATAGCCTTCTCGACCCGCGTAACGCAGGCCGCGCAGGTCATACCTGCCACCGGAAACGAAAGTCTCTTTATCTCATTCATCTTTTCTTCACCATCCAAAGGCCGGGCAAGCCACGGCCCCTACAATTCTTGATACTGATACTGTTACTGACACTGTTACTGTAACTGACTTCTGTTAATTGATAACAGAAACAACCTTGTACCCGGCTTCTTCGATAGCAGCGCTTATCTGTTCTGAAGTTACTTTTGTTTCGTCATATTTAACTTCCGCCGAACCGATCTCAACTTTCATTTCCTCGAGCGGCACCGCTGACAATTCTTTTTTTACTGCCATTGCACAATGCCCGCAGGACATTCCTTCGATAAGATATTTTTCTGTTTTCATATTTCTTTATGTCTTATTGTGAAAAAATCGCTTTGGTAATTATTTAGTCCGGCCGTTTTAATTTGCTTAAACGCCGAAACCGGAGATATCATATTTATTAGATGCACGGGATTCAAAATGGGTTTTAACAAAAACCTATCTTTAGTTAACTTTCACCGGTAAAATAATTTCTAAAATAAACTCCGGTCTGAAATATATGAAGCACAAATTAATATCCTTCCTGGTAATATTAATATCCTTTACTTCCGTCCTGACTCCCCAGAAAAGGGCATTCCGCCTGGATGATCACTACGCGGTAAAGTCAGTTGGCAGCCCGATTCTTTCTCCCTCGGGAAAGATAATGACATTCACCGTCAGCGAATCGAATCTCGCAAAAGGCGAATCAAAAACTTATCTGTACTTAATGAACGCAGACGGATCCGGGCTGCAGAAACTGGAGACGGGCGGGAAGAGCGTTTCTTCTCCTTTCTGGGGAATGAATGACGGAGAGCTTTATTATATGAGAAGCGTTTCCGGCAAGCAGCAGCTTTTTATGTACCTTTTTGAAGCTAAAAAAGACACACAGCTTACGGATGTATTTATTGGCGTGAATGATCCGGTTCTGGCGCCTGACGGTAAATCCTTTTTGTTCACTGCGGAAGTTTATCCCGACTGCGGAGATGATGAAGACTGCAATAAAAAGAATTTCGAAAGCGCGGAGAACGGGCCGGTGCAGGCATATATGTCCGATAAACTTTTGTTCCGCCACTGGACAAGCTATACACAAGGCCGCTATTCACATTTATTCCATTACTCGCTTGAATCAAAAAGATTCACAGATCTGACTCCGGGAGAATTCAACTCACCGCCGTTTATGCTTGGCGGAGGAACAGGTTTTAATTTTTCGCCCGACGGCAAGACAGTTTGCTATATGTCAAACCACGATGTTATGCAGGCGTCTTCAACGAATTCGGATCTGTGGCTGCTTAACCTGAACGGCGGAACTCCTGAGAACATTACAATCGCGAATAAATCGTGGGACGGCAATCCGGTCTTCTCTCCCGACGGCAAATTTATCGCCTATAAAACCCAGCGGATCCCGGCTTATGAATCGGACAGATTCCGCGTTGCTGTATATGACATCAAAAACAAAAAAGAGAAAATACTAACCGAGGAATTTGATAACTGGGTAAACGACTTCGTGTGGTCACCCGATTCAAAAGAAATATATTTTACCGGAGATGTAAAGTCATACGCCCCGATTTATAAAGTTGATATCGCATCGGGTAAAATCACGGAAGTTAAGAATCAAATCTCAACCGGCGGATTCACAATCTCTCCTGACGGTAAAAAGTTGTTTTACACTTACCGGCTGATGGAGAAGCCCGCCGAAATTTATTCTTTTGACCCTGCCGCGAAAAAAGAAATCCAACTCACTTTCTTCAATAAAGAACTTCTGGAACAGGTTGATTTCAGACCGGCTGAACATATGTGGGTGGATGGCGCTAACGGTAAAAAGGTACACGTACTGCTTGTGAAGCCCCATAACTTCGATCCTGCTAAAAAATACCCGCTCGTTATTAATGTACACGGCGGCCCGCAGAGCCAGTGGATGGACGCATACCGCGGCGACGGACAGATGTATGCAGGCTTCGGATACATTACCGCGTTCCCGAATCCGCACGGATCAACAGGCTACGGCCAGGAATACACCGCGGCTATCTCAGGTGACTGGGGCGGAAAAGTTTATGAAGATGTTATGAAAGTTACTGATTACCTTTCGGCTCTTCCTTATGTCGATAAAGACAGGGTCGGCGCGATGGGATGGTCCTACGGCGGGTATATGATGAACTGGCTGCAGGCCAATACGAAGCGCTTCAAATGTTTCGTTTCGATGATGGGGCTGTATAATATCACTTCGTTTTACGGAACAACCGAAGAACTTTGGTTCCCCGAATGGGATGTAAAAGGAACACCGTGGACATCGGACCTTTATAAAAAATATTCGCCTTCGGAGTATGTGAAGAACTTCTCCACCCCGACACTGATTATCACCGGTGAACTGGACTACCGCGTTTCCTATACTCAGAGTCTTGAATACTTTACGGCGCTTCAGAAACTGGGCATTGATTCAAAGATAATCGTATTTAAGAATGACGGGCACTGGCCGAGCAATATCAAATCGATGCCGCTTTATTACAACTCGCACCTTGAGTGGTTTAATAAATATCTTGGCGGAGAACCGGCGCCGTACAGCAGCGAAATGCTGATACGAAACCGCGCTTTTGAAAAATGATATATTGAGGGTCAATGAGGATTAATCATTGACCCGAAGAATATACCGTATGGGTTTTAGCTTTGACAATGCTTTCGTTGTTGGATATAGTCAGAGCTAAAGCCCATTTTTTATTACCAGGACAAATCAGATTCATTCCCTTATCTCCGGACCCTTTACATTAGCATTTAGGAATGCAGAGTCTTTCTTCGGCAGGGCATCAGCGAGAATCCGGGTCGTTTGATTATACAAATGGTTTAAAATGAAGAAGCCCCGGTGACCGGGGCTTTCATCACTAATCATTTATAACTAAGTAAGGTTTAATTCATTCTCATTTTTTGTAAGCTGTCGTTACCGGAAGCGTAGCTTGAAAGTACATTGTTCTTATTAAAACTTCTGCTGGCAGTTCTCTGCTCGGGCGCGGGCTGAAATTCCCTGACCTGTGAACTGTAATAATTAACTTTTCTTAATTCAACCTGCTGGTTGTTAATAATCTGGAACCTCTCGCGCGGTTTTTCAGCTTTCTGTATTCTGGCTTCAACCGGCTGTACGTGTCTGTAGTTGGCCTGGGTGATCTGTTCAGAATAATGTGCCGAAGGAATGGCCGCGAAAGCCGGAGTAACCGGAGAGTGGTACTCAGCAATTCTGGCGGTATTTTCTCTTACTCTGGTAATCGAATGTAAGGTCTTCCTTAACCAGGGCCTTTTTTCGCCGCCTCTGAGTTTATATATCATATATGAAAGTATTATCACAAATCCACCGATAAGTGCAAAGACTGTTAAGGACAATTTGATGATAGGTATAAGTTCCATATTCTCTTCGTTAATTAATTTGATCTATGTGTTGCAAATCGCGTGCCAAATTAAAAAGCTTCAAAATAAGCTGTTTCCGAGCCAATTTTAAGTACTCAAAAAGCCCAATGTTTCAAATTGAAACAGGTAAGAAAGATATTAAAAAATCAGTATCAAAATGAGATAGCAAAAAAGCGTGAGTGATATCACATTTAAATACCTATTAAAAATATAGCCGCTACTTTGTGATTCCGGAGATAAATGATAAACTTCCAACAATATTACACCTTTAAAATCTTGGCTCATAATAATTATTAAAATTTACAATTATAATATAGTGCAATAATTTCAATTTTGTGTTCCGGGGCAATATCTCCCCAAGGCAAGGATTCCCGGATTAATAAAACTTTGGATATTTAGGGAATAAGTCGTATTATAAGTCCCTTATTTATAATGAATTAGTTAAGTTCCGGAATACATCGGAGTATAGATGACAAAAGCTGATCTGGTTGATATAGTTGCCCAGGGAACCGGGCTTACCAAAATTGAGACTGAGGCTGTAATAGAAGGTTTCTTCAACAGCGTTATTGAATCTTTGCGGAACGGCAAGGGCATTGAGATCCGGGGATTTGGTACTTATAAAGTTAAGAAAAAGAAAGAGCGTTATGCCCGGAATCCTAAAACAGGAGATAAAGTATTCGTTCCCGAGCATTATGTTCCTGTATTTAAATTCTCAAAAGATTTTAAAGACCTTGTAAACAGAGGTATGAAAACTAACCCGGGTGTTGTGTTATGAGTTTGGTCTCTTGCGGGGGATGCGGAAAAGAAGTAAGCAGTGATTATAAATTCTGTCCTTATTGCGGATCGGAAATTGATATTATTCAACAGGACGAAACAGCGCAGGCCGTTTCCGGCATTGTTGAGTTAATTATTTGCAGCAATTGCGGCGATGAGAATCCTGCTTCGGATAAAACCTGCAACAACTGCGGAACAGTCCTCTCCGGAAATAAAATTGAAAAACAGGCATACTCTGCGCCTAAGCCTGCTGTAAAACCGGAACCGGCGGTAAAACAAGTTAATACAGTTAAACCTGTTCAGAAAAATAAAAAGCAGAAATCCAAAGCGGCCCCCGGTCAGCAAGTTAAACAGGCTAATGATTTTTCAAATCAGAAAATCCTTCTGATCTTTGGCGGAATACTTGTTATCGCGCTTGTGGTAATGTTTGCCTCAGGTGCGTTTGATTCCCCGGCGCCGGTTGCTACGCAGGAAGCTATGGCTCCGCAGCAGGAACAGCCCGGCGTTGACTTAAGCATGATGCAGAGAATAAATGAGTTTGAATCTGCAGTTCAGGCAAATCCGGCTGATATGGAAAAAACTCTTCAGCTCGGGCATATGCTTATGGACTCGAGACTGTTCGAAAGGGCGATAATATATTATAAGAAGTTTCTTGCTGTTAAACCCGCGGACACCGATGTTATGGTTGATATGGGTGTTTGTTTCTTTGAATTGCGGGACTACGCGACAGCAGATTCTGTTATGCAGTCGGCATTAAAAATCAACCCAAGGCACCAGATAGCGCTGATGAACCTCGGAGTTGTTAATATGAACTGGGGTAAGATGGACAAAGCCAAAGATTGGCTGCAGAAGGCAGTGGATGTGAATCCCTCTTCTGAACAAGGAATTAGAGCAAAATCATTATTAGAATCACATTAAAGACCAGAAACGGAGTTATATAATATGCCTTGCGGAAAAAAACGCAAACGTCATAAAATGTCTACTCATAAGCGCAAGAAAAGACTGAGAAAAAACAGACATAAAAAGAGAATCAGATAGTTAAATAAGAAGCCAACTTAGCTCAGCTGGTAGAGCAGCTCATTCGTAATGAGCAGGCCATCGGTTCAAGTCCGATAGTTGGCTCTTAAATTAACTGTGTAATTTGATTTTATAGCGCCGTGATTTATCATTGGCGCTTTTTTTGTTTTATTGATTGTTGTATATACACTTGCCGCCTTTGCGAAAATACTTGGCGCCCTGGTGGTTAAGCTTTCTAAACGCAAAGGCGCAAAGGTTACGCGAAGTTCGCAATCAGTGAAGATCGGAAGAGATCAGCGGTGTCTGTGTTCTATTTTAGCCTGGTAATGCCGGGCGCGCAGTATTGCTCCCCACACACCCCGTCTTTGCCTCCGGCAGATCCACCCCTCTCGAGAGGGGATTTATTTTAATTTTCTTTTTCTTTTTGAGAAATCATTAAGCTCACCGTTATATTACATTAAGAATTTTTTTTTATTAATTGCAGATGAAACTTCACAACAACCTTTTAGTCACAGCAGAGAAATGCATCGATCAGATTATGAACGGCGGAAAACTCGCTTCGCTGGTGATAAGGGATGCATTCTTCGCGAATAAAAAGCTCGGGAGCCGCGACAGGAAATTCGTGGCGGAGACTGTTTATGACGTTGTGAGAAATTTCCGTCTGCTTTGCAATGTCAGTTTTGACCGCGATTATGCTTCCGGAGATCCGCTCCGCGAAATCATAATGAACTATATCTATTTATATAAGGCCGATGGCTTCGACGGATTGAATGCCGGTCAGGAAACGGTCACCGCGTTAAAAGCAAAATCAGAAAAGTATAAGTGTGTCAGGCCTGTCCGTGAATCTTTACCCGATTGGCTCGACAAACGCGGCGAGCAGGAACTTGGCGCCGAATGGGATATTGAAATCGCAAAGCTGAACGAACAGGCAAGACTGGTAATACGCACAAATACACTAAAGCTCAGCCGGGAATTGCTGATTGCGGAATTAAAGAAGGAAGAAATAAGTGCGGACCCTGTTGCCGGCTATGCGGATGCGTGTATAGTCGATCAGCGGAAAAACCTGTACCAGAGCATCGCGTTTAAGAATGGGCTGTTTGAAGTGCAGGATGCTTCGTCACAGCTTGTCGCCCCGTTTCTAAAACCTGAAAAGAACCTTCGCGTTATCGATGCCTGCGCCGGCGCGGGTGGGAAGTCTTTGCACATTGCGGCACTGATGAAGAACACCGGAAAAATAATTTCACTCGATGTTGACGAATGGAAACTGAAAGAACTTCAGAGGCGCGCGAAGCGGAACGGGATTGCGAATATAGAGACAAGGCTGATTGAATCAGGGAAAACGGTCAAGCGGCTGGAGAACAGCGCCGACCGCCTTCTGCTCGATGTTCCCTGTTCCGGCAGCGGAGTATTGCGAAGGAACCCCGATGCAAAGTGGAGGCTTACCGAAGAAGAACTGACCAGACTCATAACACTGCAGCAGGATCTCCTGGGCCGCTATACCCGTATGCTTAAAGGGGGCGGACTACTTGTATACGCAACGTGCAGCATCTTCCCAAGTGAAAATGAAATGCAGGTTGAAAAATTTCTAAGCACGAACAAAGACTTTACTCTCGAAGAACAAATCAGAATCTCCCCTCAAAAAAGCGGATTTGACGGATTTTTCATCGCCCGGATGCGAAAAATCTGAATTTCTGTAACTCCTTATAAAACAATAAATTAAACGACATCATTAACCCTTTACGCTAATAGCGGAGGGGTAATGGTTTATTATTGTTTGATTTTTATCAGATAGTGCAAATTTAACATTAGATACCCCTAAAAAGTTTGACTTTCAGGGTTAAAATGCGTTAATTCGCAGTGGTGAAAAGTGGTTTAAAATCCCATAAAGTGGAAGACAAGTGTTGAATCAGTTTTTTGGTAAATATTTGCATTCGATCGACCCGAAAGGGCGCGTTGCAATCCCTTCGCGGCTCCGGAAAAATTTCTCTCCGGAAGCAGGGAATTCCCTTGTCCTTACCAAAGGAAGTGATTCGTGCATTTACCTCTACCCAAAAGATATCTTCAGTGATGTTATCTCCGAAGTTTTGAAACTTAACGCAAATATACGAAAAGAAAATCGTTTGCTGCGCAGTATAACACACAACATTCACGAAGAAGAAATGGACGGGCAATCCAGGATTATTCTGCCGCAGCCGCTTAAAACCTACGCAGGAATAGAGAATGAAGTGCTCATCGCAGGTTCAGGCTCACGGATAGAGTTATGGAATCCGGCCAAATACGAAGAGTATCTGGAATCAGATACCACGACGTTTGAGGAACTTCAGGAACAAATCGCCCTGCTCCATGGAAATAATCCATAAACCGGTTTTAGCTAAGGAGTGCGTCGATCTCCTGATGAGCAGGCCGGACGGGGTTTACTTCGACGGGACGCTTGGTTTCGGAGGCCACACCTCCTTGATCCTTTCTCGGCTGGACGCAAACGGAGTGCACATCGCAACGGATGTTGACGAAAAAGCATTCAACTACTGCAGGGAAAGATTCAGCGAAGAAAAAAGGATCAGGCTTTACAATTTTAATTTTGATCATATAGGAATCATTTCAAAACTGGAATCCGTCAGCGGATTTTCCGGGATTTTTGCGGACTTAGGAGTATCATCATTTCAGCTGGATAATACCGAATCCGGATTTACCTACCGGGAAAATTCCCCGCTTGATTTAAGGATGGACAAAAATCTGAAGCTTACTGCGTCGGACCTGCTTAACAGTTTTGATGAGAGCGAGATAGCAAGGATACTTTTTGAACTGGGAGAGGAAAAGAACTCGCGGAAAATCGCCGCGGAGATTGTTCAGATCCGCAGAGTTAAACCGTTCAGAGAATCAGCTGACCTTGTTGATGTCATTAAACGGCTGACGCCGCCCAATTATGTGATAAAGTCTTTATCGCGCGTATTTATGGCGCTCAGGATTTATTTAAACGATGAACTGGGTAAACTCGAAAAATTTTTACAGCACTCCGTCGACCTGCTTGAAAAAGGGGGAAGGCTGGTAGTGCTTACTTATCATTCGCTTGAAGACAGGATTGTGAAAGACGTGATGAAATACGAGACGGTTTCCTGTGTTTGCCCCCGCGACTTTCCAATATGCAAATGCGGGAAACAGGTGCGGCTTAAAATTCTTACGAAGAAACCTGTTCTTCCCGGAGAAGATGAGATAAGAATTAACAGGCGGGCGCGCAGCGCTAAATTGCGTGCCGCCGAAAAGATTGTATAGTTATGGCAAAGAAAAGCAAAGCCCCCTATATAATACTTGCCGTTGTGCTGATTGTTATAGTTATGGCCTCGGTTGCGCTCCGGCTGAAGATTGATAATCTGCAGCGCCGGGTTGCTTATCTCAATGACAGCCTTATTGTTGTTCAGAATGAAGAAATTAAACTGATGGCTATGTACCAGGAGCTCGCGAACCGCGATTCGATAGTTATCTGGGGTATGTCAAGCCACGGGCTGATTTTCAACCCGCAGTATTCAGATTCAGTTACAGTAAACCAAACAGATATTGAAACATTAGAGAAAATATTCGCTGATTAATTAATGCAGACAGGAAGGATCATTACCGTAACGGTTACCGTGTTCTTATTTTTTGGGCTCGTGGCCTATAAGCTTTACGATATCCAGATAATAAAACACGAGGATATGATCTACCGCGCGAAACGGCAGCAGTTGAGGACCGAAGAGATAACTGCCGAGCGGGGACGTATCTACGACCGTAATAATGTGCTGCTGGCATACACGGATATACATACTTCCTTTTTTGCGGATCTCTCGCAGATAGACAATCCGGTCCGGAAGGAAAAAATTGCCAAAAGATTTTCTGAGAAAACCGGAAAACCGGCTGAGTATTATCTCTCCATAATGAAGAAAAAATCCGGCGTTGTTTGCCTTGAAACTGAGGCTCCTGCCGCAACGGTGCTTCAGCTAAAAGCAATAAAAGAGGACGGACTGTTTTTCAAGGAGGAGCACGAACGCGTATATGTTTATGACCGGCTCGCATCGCACGTACTCGGATTTGTTGACAGGAATAATACCGGACTGGCAGGCGTTGAGAAATCGTTCAACGAAATGCTCGCGGGAAAACCGGGCACGCGCACAGTGCTGCAAAGCCCAAAAGGCGGGATGATCACTTTCATTGAAGAATTGACCCGCCAGCCTCAGAGCGGTGAGAGTGTTTCTCTTACGATCGATAAGAAACTTCAGGATATAGTTGAGCAGGAACTTGAAAAAAGTTTTTCAAACTCTAATGTTACGGCAGGCGTTTCAATCCTGATGGAACCCAACACAGGCGAAGTGCTTGCGTTTGCCTGCAAAGATGACTTTGATCCGAATCATTACAAAGATTTTCCGGACTCATTATATAAGAACATAGGCGTTACGGATATATACGCTCCCGGATCCACGATGAAATCAATATCAATTGCGGCCGCGATTGACAAAAATCTTTGTGATGAGAATACCAGGGTCTTTGCCGAGAACGGGCTTTATAAACCATACAAAGACGTTAAGATAAGAGATGAAAAACCGAACGGGTGGATCAGTACCCGGGAGATCCTGCAGAGGTCAAGCAACGTAGGCGTGAGCAAAATAATTGAGAAGATGAACCCGGAAGATTTTTATTCATATCTGCGCGCGTTTGGTTTTGGCAACAGAACTGAAATCACTCTTCCCGCCGAGACGCGCGGAAGCCTTAAGAAACCAACGCAATGGAGCGGCGCAACAAGATACGCTCTCTCTTACGGATATGAAATTGATGCTTCTCCTCTTCAGATGGCGCTTGCTTATTGCGCTTTGGTCAACGGCGGAATTTTATACGAACCTCAGATAGTTGAGAAACTTACTTCGTTTGACGGACAGCGTATTAATGAGAGCAAACCACGCGCCGTTCGCAGAGTGATAGAAGAAGCAACGTCAGCGAAGATGCGCGGCCTTCTGAGAGATGTGGTATCAAACGGCACCGGAAGGACCGCTAACGTGGATGGTATTACAGTTGGGGGAAAAACCGGAACTTCAAGAAGGTTCACCGGTAGTGTACATTCGAAATTGTTTTATTCATCCTCATTTATCGGATTCTTTCCTGTAGAAAAGCCCGAATATGTTTTGCTTGTTATCCTTGGTACAAAAGCAACCGGAAAATTTCACGGCGGCGAAGTCGCTGCACCGGTTTTCAGCGGTATAGCATCACGGATCCACGCGGAGAAACAGCTGCAGAAAAATGAATCGATCGAGATGAAATTCGCCGCGGACACTTCAGCCTCTGAGGAATTTGTGTTCTCTGAAAACTTTAAGAAGGTTCAGAAAAGCGCGGAAATAAAAAACCTTAATCCCGGTGTTATGCCTGATATTTCCGGATACAACCTCAGAGAAGCGATAACTCTGCTGAATAAACTAAAACTTGAAATTGAAATTATCGGTGCAGGCAAAGTAACGAAGCAGAGCATTCTGCCCGGAACCACGATCGCGCCCGGAATGAAATGCGTTATCACAGCGCTGGATTCGAACTCACCAACGAAGGAACTGTATTGATGGAATTATCAAAGCTAATTAATTCCATACGGGCGATCAGTGTAACCGGCGAAGTCGAACGGAAAGATATCTCCGGGATTGAGTATGATTCGCGCAAGGTCCGCCCGGGATCGGTATTTGTAGCCATTAAAGGATTTGCGACTGACGGGCATAAATTCATTCAGCAGGCCATTAGTAACGGCGCGGTTGTGATAGTAGTTGAAGATGACAACAGTATTCCGAATGATCTGATCAAGCACAGCAAACTGACGAAGATATTTGTAGAGAACAGCAGGATTGCACTCGCGAAACTTGCGCATTCGTATTATAAGAACCCTTCAGATGTAATTAAAATGATCGGCATTACCGGGACAAACGGTAAAACGACTACGACATTCATAATTAAACACGTCCTCGAATCGCTCGGGCACAAAACAGGATTGGTTGGCACAATCGCAAATTATATCGGCAGCGGGAAGATTGAATCATCTCTGACTACACCGGAATCTAGCGACCTGATGAAACTGCTTTTCGATATGCGCGCCGCCGGATGTGAGTACGGTGTAATGGAAGTATCTTCACATTCGCTTTCCCTGGGAAGGGTCAGCGCTATTCAGTTTAAGGGTGCACTATTCTCAAATATCACTTCGGACCATCTCGACTTCCACGGCGATTTCGAAAATTATCTTGCCGCCAAGAAAATACTCTTCGACGGACTGAGTGAAAGCGCTTTCGCCGTTTACAATTCAGATGATCCGTCGTCATCGAGATTAATACGTGAATGTAAAGCAGAAAAAATTGCATACGGAAGAGCAGATTCGTCCGCATTCAGGATAAGCGATATTAAGTTCGATATGAGAGGAACGACTTTCAATATCCACACGAATAATGTTGTATATAATGTTAAAGTCCCGCTCGTAGGGGCGTTCAACGCGTATAACGCAACGTCGGCGTTTGCCGCTCTGGTTAAACTTGGGATCAATGCTGATGAAGCAGCAAAATTGCTAAGTTCAGTGCCGCAGGTGCCGGGCAGATTCGAAATAGTTAACGCCGGAGAGAAGTACGCGATTGTAGATTATTCGCACACGGCTGACAGTTTAGAAAAAACCCTTCAGAATATCAGGGAGATTGTTGGAAACCGTCATAAAGTTTACACGGTTTTCGGCTGCGGAGGCGACAGGGATGCCACTAAGCGGCCCGTAATGGGAAGAATCGCTTCTGAACTTAGCGATAAAGTTATCATTACTAATGATAACCCGAGAAATGAGGATCCCGATAAAATAATCGCCGCAATCATTGACGGCGTAGTAAAAAATAATTACAAGAGTATTCCCGACAGGGAAATGGCGATCAAATATGCGGTTGAGAACAGCGAAAAGAATGCAATTATTCTTATCGCGGGCAAAGGGCACGAGAATTATACAATTGAAAAGGGCGTGAAATCATATTTCAGCGATAAAGAAACCGCAATCAAATACTTAGGAGCAGAAAACTGATGGCTAAGATGCCCGTAACACTCAAAGATCTTGCCCGTATTCCAGGCGTGGAGGTTTTGGATAAGAAGCTTTTTGTTCAGATCAGGGAAATCACTACTGATTCCCGGAAACTCGAAGGGAAAGACTGTTTTGTCGCGCTCAAGGGTGAAAAGTTTGACGGGCACGAGTTTGTACCTGCAGCCATCAGTGCGGGTGTGAAAACAGTGATTGTAAATAAATCCTTTGTTCCGTCAGGAAATGAAAAGATCGCGATTGTAAAAGTCCCCGACACAACTTTGTTCCTTGGTACCCTTGCTAACATAAAGAGGAAAAAGTTCAAAGGTGTAGTTATCGGCATTACGGGAAGCAACGGTAAGACGTCAACAAAAGACATCCTCACAACAATTCTATCAGAGAAATTTAAAGTTCATTCAACAGGCGCGAATAATAATAATCATATAGGCGTTCCGCTCACGATATTTGAACTCGATAACAGTCACCGGGCCGCAGTCATAGAGATGGGAACGAACCATTTCGGAGAGATAGAATACCTTGCGAAAACAGCATCGCCTGACATCGGTATTATCACAAATATCGGGCCATCGCATCTGGAATTCCTGAAAAACCTTAAGGGTGTGTTTAAGGAAAAATCAGCGCTGTTCAAAGAGGTGATTGAAAACAAAGGAACTCTCATTGTTAACAAAGATGATGAATTTCTTAAGAAGTATTCGAAAAAGTATAAACGCCCGGTTTCTTTCGGCTCGAAAAAATCCGCAGATGTGAATTATGCGGCCGGTAAAGTTAATCCCGACGGTACGCAGGATATTGTTCTTACGACGTCTGAATTTAAAATAAAAACAGCCTCACCGTTAATAGGCGGGCATAATGCTTCAAATATTGCCGCAGCAACGGCTGTCGCGGTTAAACTCGGAATGAAGAAGAATGAAATAAAAGCCGGAATCTCGAAATTAACTCCTCCGAAGCACCGCTTAAATTTTATTAGGAGCGGGAATGCGGTAATTATCGATGATACATATAATTCGAATCCTAACTCGGTCAGGGCGGCATTAAAAGTTCTGAAAATGGTAGCAGGCGACAGCGAAAAAGTGATCGCGCTCGGCGATATGTTCGAACTCGGAGAAACGGCTGAGAAGGAGCACAGGGCGCTTGCACAGCCGGTGCTTAAATCGGACCCCGCGATAACGGTTTTAATCGGATCGCATATGGAATTTCTGTACGATGAACTGAACGGGAAGATCAAGAATCTTCGCCATTTCAGCGGCCGTGAGCAGTTTGCGGAATTTATCAGATCCCTCTCCGAGAGGAATATGTTTATACTGTTTAAAGGATCGCGGGGAATGAAAATGGAAGAATTTATTAATCAACTAACTGAAGTTAGACCGGTATAATGCTTTACTATCTCTTTGAATATATCAACAAAGTATACAATCCGCCCGGATTTGATGTTTTTAAATTCTTAACATTCCGTTCGGCGCTTTCGGCAATTACCGCGCTGTTCATATCATTTTATTTCGGGCCGAAGATAATCAGGCTGCTTCAGAAACATCAGATCGGCGAAGCGAAAAAAGCTGACGGACCGAAATTCCACTGGTCAAAAGCAGGCACGCCGACAATGGGAGGGCTGATAATACTTCTTTCAGTCGTGATTCCCGTACTTCTCTGGGGCGATATAGTAAGCATCTACGTGATTCTGATTCTTGCAGGTACATTATGGATGGGCGGTGTCGGGTTCTTAGACGATTATTTAAAGGTGATAAAAAAACTGCCGAACGGACTTATCGCGCGCTATAAATTGCTCGGACAGATAATAGCCGGCACAGCAGTTGCACTTACAATTTATTTCGCGCCGCAATTTGCTGAGTATAACACAGTCACTACTTTGCCGTTCTTCAAAGACTTCAATCTTGACTTTTCGTATCTCTACATTCCGGTGGTGATATTTGTGATCGCCGCCACTTCGAACGCGGTTAATCTGACCGACGGACTTGACGGTCTTAGTATTGGGCTTACAATGATCGCAATGCTCGCACTGGGAATACTCTGCTATGTCAGCGGTAACATTAAATACTCCGATTATCTGAATATAATTTATCTCCCCGGCGCAGGCGAACTTACAGTTTTTGTCGCGGCGCTTATCGGTGCTGCGCTCGGTTTCCTTTGGTTCAATTCATATCCCGCCCAGGTATTTATGGGCGATACCGGGTCGCTTGCTCTCGGAGGAGCGCTGGGTGTTCTGTCGGTCTTGATAAAAAAAGAACTGCTTATTCCGATTCTCGGAGGCGTGTTTTTCCTCGAAACAATTTCTGTGATAATTCAAAGGGTTTATTTCAAGTACACGAAGAAAAAGTACGGCGAAGGTAAGAGGGTGTTCAAGATGGCGCCGATCCATCATCATTTTGAGATGCTCGGATGGCCGGAGCCAAAGATAGTCACGCGATTTTATATAATCGGAATAATCCTTGCAATTATTGCACTGGCATCATTTAAGATAAGATAATAAAATGGATATCAAAGGAAAACGGATTACAATATTAGGCGCTGAGAGAAGCGGAGTCGGCGCGACCAGGCTTGTTAAAAGGCTCGGAGGCATTCCGTTCGTGAGTGATTTTGCTTCCGAAGAAAAAGTAAGCGCATCCATTAAGTTTTTGAAGGATGAAGGCATCGCGTTTGAATGCGGCGCGCACTCGGACTCTGTCTATGATGCTGAATTTATAGTTATAAGTCCCGGTGTGCCTTCTAATGCTCCGGTAGCGGAAGAAGCCAGGAAAAAGGGAATCAGGCTCATTAGTGAAATTGAATTCGCATCTTTTTACTGCAAAGGAAAAGTAATAGCCATCACCGGAACAAACGGAAAGACCACTACAACCACACTTATTGATCATCTGATAAATGCTTCCGGAAGAAAATGCTATACAGCCGGAAATATCGGAGTGGCGTTCTCTGATGTGGTGCAGGAAGTGAAGCCTGATGAATTCGTTTCGCTTGAAGTATCCAGTTTCCAATTGGACCATTGTTTTACTTTTAAGCCGGCTGTTTCGTTAATTCTTAATATTACGCCTGATCATCTGAACAGATATCAAAATAGTTTTGATAATTATATTGTATCTAAATACCGGATGTTCCAATCTCTGGACTCCGGCGACGTATTGATATTAAATGGTGACGACGCGAACCTTGCGCCGGAGAAGATAAAAACAACTTCGCGGGTAAAATATTTCTCACTCACCAAGACGGCTGACTCGTATCTGAAGGACGGCGTCATTTATACTGACGAAGGCGGCACAAAACATACCTACAAAGTGAGCGATCTGTTCCTGCGCGGGGAACATAATTACGCAAATGTAATGTCGTCAATCCTGGCAGTAACTTCAGCCGGAATAAAATTCGAAGACATTGCCCCTCACCTGGCTTCCTTCAAAGGCGTTGAACACCGCCTTGAGTTCGTCGCGGAGATTGACGGAGTTAAATACATCAATGATTCTAAAGCGACTAATGTTGACTCAGTCTGGTTCGCTCTGAGAAGTTTTGAAGAGCCGCTCTATCTGATTCTCGGCGGTACGGATAAGGGAAACGATTACGGGCAGATCAGGGATCTGGTGCTCGATAAGGTGAAGAAGATTTTCGCGATCGGAAGTTCGGCAGAAAAAGTTTACTCCTACTTCCACCGGGAAGTAAAAGTCGAAATTAAAAGCTCACTTGAAGAATGTATAAGCGCGGCAAATCTTGAAGCAAGGAGCGGAGAAGTCGTCCTTCTTTCGCCCGCCTGCGCAAGTTTTGATATGTTTGATAATTACGAGCACAGAGGAAGAGTGTTCAAGAATGCTGTGAGGGAACTGATAGGATGACGAGGCTCGCGGTTGTCTTTTTTACCACACTGATTTTGCTTGCGATCGGGCTTATGGTCGTGATGAGCGCAAGCAACACTTTCAGTATGATTTTTTATAAAGACCCGTTCTATCTTTTCAATAAGCAGTTCGTGTTTGTCGGGCTTGGCGTCATTCTGATGATCGCTTTCACGATAATACCTTACCAGTACTATAAACGGATCAGTATATACCTGCTCATTCTTGGTATACTGCTGCTCGCGCTTACTTTGTTTGTGGAAAAAGATATTAAAGGCGCCAAGCGGACGCTTGATTTAATAATCTTCTCGTTCCAGCCAATAGAATTTGTTAAACTGGCGCTGTTCATCCATCTCTGTGCAATGATCGAAAAAATGGGGGACAGGATAAAGAGTTTTGAGAACGGAATAGTTTACATTTTATTCTGGCTTGGCGGTATTGTCCTGATTCTTTTGTTCCAGCCAAACTTCAGCAGCATTGTAATGCTGGTAGTTCTTACTTTCATTCTGATGTTTCTCGGCGGGGCAAGGATGAAGCATTTAGCTTATATGATTCTCTTTTTCTTTATAACTGCCGGTTCCATCGGTTATCTGTTCTTAAGACACGTTGAGCAACGCCTGGACGCGTATATTTCGATGCTGATGGGTACGGGCAAAATTCATCCGCAGATCGCGCAGGCAGTGATTGCTCTTGGTACCGGTAACTGGCAGGGAGTCGGGTTCGGCGGGAGCAGGCAGAAAAATCTTTTTCTTTCCGAGGCACACAGCGATTTTATTTTCGCCGTGCTTGGCGAGGAAACCGGGCTGCTAGGAACGATGCTGGTCCTGATTTTGTATATGGTAGTTTTTGTGTTCGGGCTGATAATCGCGAAAAATGCGAAAGACCAGTTTGGCCGGCTTCTTGGAACAATGATTTCGCTGACCGTTATATTTTATACGCTTACGAATGTCGCCGTAACGACAGGGCTGCTGCCGCCGACAGGATTCGCTTTGCCGTTTATGAGTCACGGCGGTTCCTCGATCCTGATGTCCTGCATTTCCATCGGAATACTATTGAACATCGGTTTCTACGCTCATAAACAGAATGCTATACCCGTTATGCCTGAAGAGGTAAATGAATGAAAAAAGTCAGAATCCTTTTTACCGGCGGCGGGACAGGCGGACATCTTTATCCGCTGATAGCTGTAGCGCAGAATGTAAAAGAACTTCAGCCGGGTGCGGAAATATTATTCATCGGGAGCAAGACCAGGATTGAAGCGAAAGCAGTGCCCGCGGCAGGATTCGATTTTAAGGCTGTAACGGTAACTGGCATTCCGCGCAGAATTGGAATGGAACTAATAAAATTCCCGTTCGTATTCACCTACAGCATCATCAATGCCCTGGCAATACTGATGAAATTCAGGCCCGATGCCGCAGTCGGATCAGGGGCTTATATTTCAGCCCCCGGAATAATTGCTTCGAAGCTGCTAGGCGCAAAGATTGTTCTTCTTGAACAGAACAGTTTCCCGGGAGTAACGACAAAACTTTTACAGCGTTTCGCCTCGGAGATTCATATCTCTTTTTCTGAAACTGTAAAATATTTCAAAGATAAATCTAAAGTTTATCACACAGGCAATCCGGTAAGGCCGGGAATGGAGATGCATTCTAAAGCAGATGGGTTGAAAAGTTTTGGGCTCTCCCCCGAAAAGCCTGCTTTGCTGGTACTCGGCGGAAGTTTAGGCGCCGCGAAGATTAACCAGGCAATCGCGTCAATCACACCTGAGTTAACATCAAAAGGCATACAGGTTATCTGGCAGGCAGGTGAAAGATATTTCAAGGAATTCAGCCATCTGTCAGGTGAAAGCTGCAAAGTTCTTCCCTTTATCGATGATATGGGGTCCGCATATGCAGCGTGTTCTCTGCTGGTTGCAAGGGCAGGGGCAACAACCATTGCTGAGATAGCCGCTCTTGGTATCCCGTCGGTGCTTGTGCCGTCGCCCAACGTCGCGAACAATCATCAGTATTTCAACGCGAAGTCTCTTGCTGACGGTAACGCCGCAATGTTGCTGACCGATGATGAAGTTGATTCAAAGCTTCTGGATTGCGTTGTCAAAACGGTAAATGACCAATCGGTTTTATCTGAGCTAAGTGATAATATCAGGAAATTCAGTTTCCCGGAAGCTGGAAGAAAGATCGCAGAAAGATTATTTATTCTTGGCGGGGAGATAAGGTAACGATGTTTAAGTTTTTCAAACATATTCATTTTGTTGCGATTGGCGGGAGCGGTATTTCTCCGATAGCGGAAGTATGGCTGAGAAAAGGTTATGAGGTTAGCGGATCAGACCAATATCTCAACGAATCGACGGAAAGGCTCGAAAAACTCGGAGCAAAAATTTATAAAGGCCACGATGCTTCCAATCTTGCGGAAGATGTTGATCTGTTGGTTTACTCATCCGCTATAAGAGAAGATAATCCTGAACTCAGGGAAGCGGCGAGACGCGGTATACCGTTTGTGAAACGTCCCGAAATGCTCACCGAAACTATGCGCCTGAAATACGGCATCGGAATATCGGGCACACACGGAAAAACGACAACTACATCGATGACCGCCACGGTTTTGATAGAAGCGGGATTAGATCCTACTGTAATAGTTGGCGGAAGATTGAAGATCCTAGACGGCGGAAACGCGCGTCTCGGCGGCAGCGAATTCCTGGTTATTGAAGCGGATGAATATGACAGGACTTTCCTCTCACTTACTCCGGTCATCGCGGTGATCACAAACGTTGAAGCAGAACATCTGGACACTTACAAAGATCTGGATGATATAAAAAATACTTTTATCGAATACGCGAACAAAGTTCCGTTCTACGGCTTTGTAGCTGCCTGCACGGATGAAGAAAACGTTGTTAAAATACTGCCGGATATCAAAAAACGCGTAATAACATACGGCACCAAAGAAGGCGCGGATGTGCGTGCCGTAAATATCTCCGCCGAAGGACGAGGAACTTCATTTGACGTTATCTGTAAAGGCAAAGAACTCGGAAACATAAAACTGAATGTGCCGGGTCTTCATAACATAAAAAATTCTTTAGCAGCTATCACTGTTGCAACTGAGCTCAATACACCGTTCAGCGTCATTAAATCTTCGCTTTTAAAATTCTCGGGAGCCGCGAGAAGATTTGAAGTGAAGTATGACGGCAGTATAATGGTAATTGATGATTACGGCCATCATCCCACCGAAACGGGCGCTACGGTAAGCGGAATTAAAAAAGGCTGGAGCAGAAGGCTGATCACAGTCTTTCAGCCGCACAACTATACCCGGACGAGAGATTTTTATAAGGATTTTGCCGCGTCGTTTATGCAGTCGGATATTTTTATCTGCACGGATATTTATACTTCGCGTGAAGAACCGATCGCCGGTGTCTCGGGTGAGCTGATAATTAAAGAGTGCGAAAAACTCGGACACCAAAACATAAAGTACATTAAGGATAAAAAAGATGTGCCTGCTTACCTTAGCAGCATTAAGGCAGCAGGCGACATTGTGCTTACGATAGGCGCGGGAGACATTTATAAGTACGGAGAAATATTCATTGATTATTTAAAGGCTGAAAGTGGAAACTAAAGAGAAAGTATTCACTTACGGCGCCATCTTTTTGTTGTTTGCGGCAATTATTGCCGTTGGAACCGTAGCCGCGCTAAGGGACAAAGATAAGGTGATCACAGAATTAAAGATAACCGGTGCAGATCTTTTGAATACAGATGATTACCTGGAATTCACAGGATTTACCAGCAATAAAAGTTTCGAAAATCTTAAACTTTCTGTGATCAAGGCCAGGTTCGATTCTCATCCGTATATAAAATATGCTGATGTAAAGCGCAACGCGGACAACAGTGTTTCGGTTGAGATTACTGAAAAAACTGTCCTTGCCCAGATTATAAATGATAAGTCGCTGTACCTTGTCACGGACAAAAGGGAACTGCTGAAACTTCTTAACGGAACAACAAGAGTTGACTACCCGGTGATTTCGAATCTTCCTGATTCAATTTTGACAACCCGGGATACTATTAAGTTTGAGAAAGAATTGAAACTTGCCGTAAACATTGTTAATGCAATTAAAACCGCAGGTGAATCAAAGATTAAACTTGCCGAGGTGGATTTGAGAAAAGGGAACGAAATAATTGTTCATCTCGAAAACATCGCGGCTTTTGTGAAATTCGGAAGGGGTAATTACTCCGCGAAAATAGTCTCTCTGGTTAATGCTGTGTTAAACGAGAGGACCAAATCAAGAATTGATAACGCATTGTATGTGGATGTAAGATACTCGAACAGGATCTACATTGGAAATTATGAGGAGAATAAAGTGGCGATATGAGCAGAACTATTACAGGAGCGCTGGATTTAGGCACTACGAAGGTGCGCGCTGTTATTACCGAGATACTCGAAAACGGTGACCAGAACATTCTCGGTTACGGTATCGTTAAATCTCAGGGAATGTATAAGGGGATGGTAACCAACATTACCAAAACCGCGGAAGCAATTAAAGAAGCGGTCAGGCTCGCTGTTGAAAATTCAAGTGTGCCGGTAGATATAAAAAGTTTTTACGTCGGTATAGCCGGCGAACATATTAAAAGTATAATACACCGCAACCACGTGCTGATCCAGAATCTGGCTCACGAAGTTGGTCCGGAGGACATTGCAAGGCTCGAAGCTGAAGTCAGGGCAATCAAGATCGCGCCTGACCAGGAAATACTTCACGTTATACAGGAAGAATTTCAGATTGATGATGAGATTACGGTAGAGGATCCGCTCGGAGTTTCAGCATATAAACTTGGAGCCGTAAATCACGTCGTTCTGGCATTGGTTAATCCTCTGAACAATATCCGGAAGGCAGTTGACAGGGCAGGATATAAAGTTAAGTCACTGATACTGCAGCCGTTGGCGTCGGCACAGGCTGTGCTTAATGAGGATGAAAGAGACATCGGAGTTCTGCTGCTTGATATCGGCGGCGGTACAACAGATGTCGCTCTCTTTCATAGAAAGTCGATCAGATATTCCCGTGTTTTTGGTATCGCCGGAAATATGGTCACGAATGATATCCGGGAAACTTTAGGTGTTGTGACCGAAAACGCGGAGAAATTAAAAATTGAATATGGATGCGCCCACGAGCGGGCGATCATCAAGCAGGATGAGATGATAATGATCCAGGGCATCGGGGCATACGGAAACTCGCAGATCCCGATCAGCCTTCTTGCACAGATCATCGGCGCGAGGATGAAGGAGCTTTTTACAATAATCGATAATGACCTCAAGCAGACAAAAATGAAGAAGAAGATTAAAGCCGGAATAATAATCACCGGCGGAGGATCAATGCTGAGGGGCATTACCGACCTGGCGGAAGAAGTATTCGGCATCTCAGCGCAGTTGGGCCTTCCGGCCGAAAAGCTTGCACTTGGAAAAGATGAATTGCAGAAACCGGAATTTTCTACTGTGCTCGGGCTCCTGAAAGGAGATCCGTCATCAGGAACCGTTTCCTTAGGAACAATAACGCCCGCTGAAGAAAAAGCGGTTGAAGAGCCCGCTCAGGCAGTTAACGTAAAAGAGAAAATGAAAAAAGAAAAAACCCCAGGCGCGGAGCTTGACAGCTCCTGGGTAAAAAAGCGCTGGGACGATCTAAAAGAATTTTTTAATCATCTTAAATAATACCCGGAGGTTCTAATGGCAAAATTCATACAGGTGGATCCTGAATTGAAAATGAACGCGACATTGAAAGTGATCGGAGTCGGCGGCGGCGGGTGCAATGCCATCGACTATATGATCCAGAAAGGCCTTTCAAATGTTGATTACATCGGAGTAAATACCGATGTACAGGTGCTGGAATCGTGCCTCGCGCCGCATAAAATTGCGGTCGGCGTAAAGACAACGCGCGGGCTCGGCGCCGGCGCAAATCCCACAGTTGGTAAAAAAGCTGTTGAAGACGACAAAGATAAAATAATCGAAGTACTCCGCGGCTGCGATATGGTTTTCATTACCGCAGGTATGGGCGGCGGAACCGGAACCGGCGGCGCGCCTGTCGTTGCAAGTCTTGCCAGGGAGATGGGAATTCTCACCGTAGCCATTGTTACAAAACCGTTCAGATGGGAGGGCCATCAGAAAATGAAATATGCCGAACGCGGCATACAGGAACTCAAGAGTTCTGTGGACAGCCTTATCGTTATCCCTAATGAACGGCTGATAGGCATACTTGATAAGAATACAAGCGCGTTCCAGGCATTCGATAAACCGAATGAAATCCTTTACGAAGCAACAAGAGGCATAGCAGAGATTATTCTTATAAAGGGAATGATCAATGTTGATTTTGCCGATGTTAAATCCGTGATGGACAAAAGCGGTGTTGCGCTTATGGGTACCGGCACTGCCAGCGGCGAAAACAGGGCTGTTGAAGCTGCACAGAAAGCTATTTCCAATCCGCTTCTGGAAGGCGTAAGTATCAAAGGCGCGAAGAGCATACTCGTTAATATCACCGGCTCAGGCAACCTCACTATACACGAAGTATATGAAGGGAATAAGGTTATCTTTGAAGCAGCCGGCGATGAAGCGCACGTGATCTTCGGATGCGTCAGGAAAGATGAGATGAGCGATTTTGTTTCTTATACGGTAATCGCGACCGGTTTTGACCGGGAAGCCGGAATAATTCCTAAACCTGAAATTTCGGAAATAAACAATAATGGTTTCGGAGGATCGCATTCGTCTTTCTCTAAGAGCGCGATCGAAGAGAATGACTCTGATAATGAAAATCTCGATCTCGAACGCCCGGCAATTTTGCGTTCCGGCCATTCCAATGCCCGGAAAGTCCGCGCGGTTAAAGCTGCCGAAACCGAACAGCCAAGTTTAAACTTTGACGGTATGATGAGTTCACCGCTTGAAGACACTTTCAAGCGCACCCGTCAGAACCCTATTAGGAACTCGGCTGACGATGAGGATGAGGATGACGCGGCATCATCTCTTCTTAGGATAATGCTCGACTAATTATTCATCAATGAATCTTGACTCGACGAAGACTTTATCGTCTTCGTCGAGTTTTATTATAATCCTGTTTGGCCTCGAACAGATCCTGCATTCCTCAATAAAATCCTGTTTCCCCACTGTCAGGTCGGTCCATACCGCATTATGCGTACCGCAGTACTGGCAGACCCAAACGACATCATCATCAGTGTGAACTTTTTTGCGCATCATATCAACGCCTCAATAGATTAAATTTACTTCTTGGGAATAGTGAAAATAAAACTTAGCCCTTCATTAAATTTACTCTCAGCCGTGATTGTCCCGCCGTGAATTTTGATAAACTCTTTTGCTATCAGCAGTTCCATTTTCTTAAATACCTCGTCATTGTCCGTCACTCGAATGCCGGGATCGGTACCTGAAAAAAATCTCTTCAGTGTTTCCTTCTTTACTCCCCTTCCGTTGCCGCTGACTCTGAACTCTGCAAAGCCCGGCTTTTCATTGTCCTGCACTTCGATGTCGGATACTTTTATGGAATATTTTGAGCAAAAATAAATCAGATGCCGGAATATCGACTGCAGCATATACGGATCTCCGTATACAGCCGTTTTGGAACTGAGTTTAACGGTTAACTTTATATTCCGGTTTGCGAGTTCGCTGTCAATCTGCTGCCAGAAATTCTTACAATGCTCCTTAATATAAACTTTGGTACCGGAGAACCGTATCTTCCCGGTCTCAAGCCTGTGTAATTCAAGAAGATTGCTTAAGATGTGATTAACCTCCGTTGAATTTTCAAATATTTTTGCCGCAAGCCTTTTAATTTCATCACTGCTAAACCTTGACATTTCAGTATGCAGTAACTCAGAGAGACCGG
>CAIMOS010000277.1 GCA_903843135.1 uncultured Ignavibacteriales bacterium
CCGCGGATCTGAAGATTAATCGAATCCGGTTTAATCATCGTAACGGTAAATGAGGCGCTGTTGCTGAAGTTAGGGGTTTTAACGGTGATGGTTCCGCTTCCTTCAAAGTTTTTGATCTTGCGCCGGTTCGCTTCCATCCTGTTTATCAGGCGCTCCGGGGAAAGTATTTCCGGACGTTCGGTTACGGGAGTAGACGCGCATCCGCTCATCATAAGGGTCAGCAGTCCAGCCGCAAAAACAAAAATTACTAAAATGAAATTTTTCAAAGTCCGCCTTTCTCAATTTTCTCTTTTATCGATGTCTCGGATGGATCGGTTTCAAATGCTTTCTTCCATAATTCCATCGCTTTATCTTTATTGCCAAGTTTATACTCCGCGTCGCCGAGGTGGTCAAGTATCACTGCTTTTTCGCCGCCGACTTCGATCGACTGCTGAATATATTTCTTTGCATTTTCATAATCACCCATCTTAAAGTAAACCCAGCCTATCGTATCAAGGAACGAAGAATTCTTCGGTTCCAGCTGAATTGCTTTTTTCGCGAGGCGGAGAGCTTTGTCAAGTTCCACGGCACGCTTGGAGAGGGAATATGCATAGTTGTTGTTTACAATTGAATTATCAGGATCAACGGCAAGCGCTGCCGAATAGATACTGTCGCACATAGCCCAGTTGCTGTCCGCATCATAGATCATTCCCAATGTGCCCATTATATTGACATTCTGAGGATCGATTTTTAATGCCTTCTTAAGATACTCAACCGCCTTTGTGTTATCTTTCAGGCGGGACAATGTGAAGCCGTACGCCGAAAGCGCGTTCAGATCATTAGGGTTCAGCGAGACGGCTTTACTTAAAAACTTTGCAGCAGTTGTATGTTCATCCTTCTGTGCGCAGGAAATTCCGAGGATTAAATTAATCGCAAACTCCTCGGGGAATTTCTCCACCGCGACACTGAGCACTCGTATGGCCTGATCATACTTCCCGCCATCGAAGTAGAGGCCGCCGAGACGAATCCACGCATCAGCGTTCCAAGGTGCAAGTTCGGTAACGAGAGAAAAATATTCTGTGGCGATGGAATCATTCCCTTCAAGCGAAGCGATGGCGCCGAGATACATTTTAACTTCCCAGTATGTGGAATCCTTATCCAGTTTCTGAAAAAGGGATTTGGCAGTCGGAAGCAAAGTTGAATCTTTGAGTGAACGGCTGAAATAGTCTGCGCCGATTCCGATTTTAACCGCGGCCGGTACGCTGGGGGACTCAATCATTTTCGAAAATATTCCGGCTGCCGCTTTCCAGTCATTCTTTTCAATATAGATGGCCGCCTTTTTTTGCAGGGCTTCGGAATCGTCGGGGTAGTAACGCAGAAGTTCCTCGATCAGCGCAAGGGCTTCATCATATTTCTTCTCCCTTGTTTTCATTTCGATGAGAAGTTTCTGAATACCCGAATTTGAAGGATCGAGCTTTACAAGTTTCTCAACGCTCTCAGATGCTTTGTCGAACATTCCGAGACGTTCATAAAGTTCAACTATTCTGATTACCACGTTCCATTCGCTGCCTATAATGCGGTTGATCTTTTCATAAATTTCAATCGCTGTGAGCGGCTTATCTTTTTCCAGCAGTACTGCAAGTTTATAGTAAGCGTTAACCTCTGAAGAGTCGATGGAAATAATTTTTGAGAGGACTGTTATCGCGCTGTCCGGCTGGCGGGTATCGGTAAGTATTTCCTGGTACAGGTAGAGAAAATCTTTATTGGCAGAATCCTCAGAAACTGCTTTTTTAATATTGGAAAGAGCCTGCGGATACTTGCGTAAATATGCGTAATTTTTGGCGAGCGAATAAAAAATTCCGGGCGAAGGATCCAGCGCGGCTGCTTCCTGCATTTCGAGTATTGCGGAAGCGAAATCTCCGCGCGCCTCGGCTGCAACACCATTGAGGAATTTGTCCATCGCCTGCTTTTTTTGAAGTCCGGAAATTTTCGCCGTTTTTGCCGCATCTGATTTTTCCGCTGTACCTTCGCGGAAAAATGAACAGCCGGCGAGTGTAAAAACCGCGGCTAATAAAAGAAAACTAAAAAACTTTTGTTTCAAAATCTGTGCATATATGTGTAAATATAATTCTGTTAAAATAAGGAAATTTAGTGGAAAAATTTGATCTCGGACTCGCATTTGTGTGGGAGTATGACCAGGATTTTATTGATCTTACGGAGCGGCTTTTCCACCAAAATAACCTTACCACCTTCATTATCGGCGAGCACAATATAGCGGAAGTCCGGGAGTTGATTCAATCCAAAAAATTGCACTTCAATTTTTACCTGGACAGGGCGTGGGACGTGAATGAAGAGTTTGGGGCGCTGGGCCTAATGATCAATAAACGGAAAACTGTCATTTTTAATCCGTACAAACAGGTTTTACACGCCATTGATAAGGCAACGATGCACCTGGAGTTTATTTCATCGGGCATACACGTGCCTCATTCGATCATCATTCCTCCGGTAACCGAGAAAGAGGAATTATACATTTCATTGGTTGACCTTGCCAAACTGGGCAGGCCGTTTATTATCAAACCGTGCAACACAACCGGGGGCGGAACCGGTGTTGTGACCGGAGCTGAGTCCCTCCAGGAAATCCTGCACGAACGTAATTCTCACTCCGAAGACAAGTATATTATCCAGGAGAAAATTTATCCGATGATTCCGGACGGAAAGCGGGCGTGGTTCAGGGTGTTCTGGGCTTTCGGTAATGCGGTCCCAACCTGGTGGGATGACCAGACGCATCTCTACAGGGAAATGACGCAGGAAGAAGTCCGGAAATTTAATCTTAAGGAAATTTTCAGCATCACCAAAACTATCGCTAAACTGACACAGCTCGATTTCTTTTCAACTGAGATAGTTCTGACTGAAGACGGGAGATTCTTAGCCATCGATTATGTTAATGACCAGTGCGATATGCGACTGCAGTCGCTTCATTATGACGGCGTGCCGGACAGAGTGGCGTCACAGATCAGTTATAATATGATGAAGAAGGTAAAGCAGTTAAAGAGGAAATTCAAGATTTGAAGAAAGTACACGGTAAAACTGTGATTTATATCCTATTGATTTTAGTGCCCGTTGCGGCATTCCTTATTTACAATTACATCTTCAACATTTATGAAGTTGATTACAAAACTTCGGACAATAAAATTTTTGCTGATGGTGTATCGACATATACGATTGAAGTTGTACCCCTGAACGGGCTGGGGACGGAGGTTCCTTTCCGGAAAGTAAAAACGCAATTTGAAATTGTAAAAGGGAAGGAGTTGATTGAAATATCCAAAATGGACAGTGTGAACGGGATACTGATAATCAAAGCACAAAACCGCACTGGGGAGGTTGAAATTCTTGTAAAGCCTTCACTCAGCCTGCTGCC
>CAIMOS010000278.1 GCA_903843135.1 uncultured Ignavibacteriales bacterium
AGCGTGAAGTGAAGAAATAGGTTGTTTCAGGCGCATAAAACGGCTTGCAGGCAGGAACTGCCGTAATGAGGGATATAAGAATAACTATAATAATAAGCGAAAATGGCGCATAATTGCGGCTTTCTTCCTGAAACGGAGGAGAAAGTTTGCCTCGCGCCCATAACAGACAGCGGATAATGCAACTGTTTCCCGTGATTTTCATTTCATCTCCAAAAAATTCACTGATAAATTAAACAACTAATTGTTGCATCTCAAATATAATAAAATGATAAAATCAACCGGCATTGATCGGATAATACACGCTACGGTTTTGTGATGCTGGTTATTCCATCGTACAAATTCTTTTGATACTCCTTTAAAAAGCAAAAGCCGCAGTGTTTTTGCTGCGGCTTTTACAATAAAAAAAAAGAAGAGTTGCTACTCTCTTACAACCCAGACTTTAATCTGTGTTGCTACGCTCTGGTGCAGTTTTACGTGCACGTTATAGATACCGAGGGTTTTGATCTGTTCTTCGACTTCAATCTTTCTCTTATCAATGTCGAATCCTTTTTCCTTCAAACCATCCGCGATCATCTGCGTGGTGACGGTTCCGAAGATCCTGTCTTCTTCACCTACCTGTACCGGGATGGTGATTGATACTTTTTCGAGTTCTGAGGCGAGTCCCTGGGCCGCTTTAATTTCCCTGCCCCTTTTAACTTCAGAGTGTTTTTTCTCTACTTCGATTGCCTTGAGGTTACCGTCAACCGCAGGATAAACTAATTTCCTTGGTATCAGATAATTGAGGGCGTAACCGTCTTTAACGTTTACAACATCGCCTGTATGGCCGAGTGTGTCAATGTTTTGTCTTAAAATTACTTTCATTTTTTATGCTCCTTCCGTGTTATCTTACTGTATCAGAAACGAATGGGAGAAGCGCCATATGGCGCGCGCGTTTGATAGCGGAGGAAAGTTCCCTCTGGTATTTGGCGCAGGTGCCGGTTACTCTTTTGGGAATGATCTTTCCCTGCTCAGAAGTGAACTTCTGGAGCATCTTTACATCCTTATAGTCGATGTACTTCACCTTGGCTTCGGTGAATCTGCATACTTTTTTGGTTTTTAACATCATAAGTTTAATTCCTTGTACTTAAAAAAATCTTATTAGTGATTAATGTTTTTATCTTTGTGATTACTGTTGTTGCTTCCGTTCAGGAGCTGCGCTTCATCGTGAGTAAGGAACTTATCGAACCTGTCTTCGGTAAAATCGATCCCGTCCTCATCAAAAAATACGCTGCTTTCTTCTTCTTCAGCGCCGTGTTCGTTTATACGCACCCTTTTATTCAGGAATTGGATGCGCCGTGCCTTGATCTCAACTATACTCCTGTTGCTGCCTTCATCCACTTTCCACATACGGCTCTGCAGTTCGCCGTCCACGAGGACCGCGTAACCTTTTTTAAGCCGGTCCTTGCAGCTTTCCGCAAGTTTGTTCCAGGCAACAATTCCCACAAAACAGACGTCTTCCTGCCAGTTGTTCACACTGTCTTTGAATTTCCTGTTTGAGGCAATTGTGAAATTGACGACCGGTGTGCCGTTAGTCGTAGTTCTGAATACCGGGTCTTTGGTAAGATTGCCGGCAATCATCACATAGTTTATTTCGGGCATTTTCAGATCGGCCATAAAAGTTCCTTCCGGTAATTATTCTTTTGTTTCCGGAGCTGGTTCTTCTGCGGCTGGTTCTGTAAAAGGTTCAGGTATAACTGCTTCAGGTGCTGCTTCAACTGCTTCATCAGCAGCCGCGGGAACCTGGGCGCGTTTTGATTTCTGGTCATCAAGAAACTCAATGGCAAACTTGTCAAGTTTGATGGTAAGGAACCTGACGATGGACTCGTTCAGTTTGAGCAGTCTTTCCAGTTTGGTGATTGCTTCCGTAGGAGCATTAAAACGGTATATCACATAATAACCAATTTTATGCTTTTTGATCTGATAGGCGAGGCGTTTTCTGCCCCACTTGTCGAGGTCTACAATTGTACCGCCAAAGCTTTCAATTGTATCTTTGATTTTGTTAAGCTCGGTTTCTATGACCGAGTCTTCGAGTGCGGCGTTAATTATCACCGCACTCTCGTACTGAGTAATTCTCACAAAGGACTCCCTTCGGACTTTAGGCCCTCGCGTTACGGCAAGAGCAGGGTTAATATATTATGTTATTTGATTTCTAATTATCTGTTTCCGGTATCGTCAAACGGAATATCTCCGAGCCCGGTATCATCGTACCGGTTGTATTTATTATCATCGGGATTATTCTCGTCATCTGATTCATCATAGCTCTGATAATCGCCTTCTGAGCCGGAGTCATACCCTTCGCCCTCCTGGGGCGCAGGTTTAGGTTTGCGCGGCTGAGGCGGCGGAATCAGTAGCTTGGCATATTCGGAGTAATAATCCGGTTTCTTTTCTTCCGGAATCTCCTGTTTGCCCTTCTGATCATTGATGATCATACTGTTGATGTTCAGCATCGAATCAACGCCTTCCCTGATAAAGGCATTTATCAGTATGGCGCAGTATTCAAACGGGCCGATGATATTCTGAATTTCCTGGTCCGTGAACGGACTAAGCACATATTCCAGAATTTTTTTCCGGTCGAAACTTTTCCCAACGCCGATCCGCAGCCTTGCGAACCTGTTGGTGCCAAAATTCTGAATGAAAGATTCTATGCCATTGTGTCCTCCGGAGCCTCCTCCGTTTTTCACGCGCGCACGGCCAAACTCCAGATTAACATCATCATAAACAACCATAACATCCTGCGGAAGCAGGCGGTGTTCGGTCAGATATTGCTGAAGTACACGGCCGGAAAGATTCATATAAGTAGTGGGTTTAATCAGAACGAATTCTTGTCCATCCAGTTTACCCTCAGCCAGAAAATAATCCCGCCTCCCGGGGACAAATTCAAGGCCGAACTTCTGAGCAAGGTAGTCAAGAAACATAAAACCCACGTTGTGCCGGGTGTCTTGAAATTTGAGACCCGGATTACCAAGACCAACGATGATTTTTTGCATCATTCTTCCGCTTCTTTATCTTTTCCTTTTGATATCACTTCGGGTTCTGTTATTTCTTCACCCGCAGCAGTTGTTTCTGTAACTTCACCCCTTGCGTGAGTTACGGATACCAAGACCGTTTCGCCGGGGTGTTTAATTGTAAAATTATCATATTTAAGATCGCGCACGTGAATTGAGTGCCCGAACTTAAGGTCAGTTACGTCAATTTCAATATGATCGGGGAGATCGGCCGGAAAACATTCCACGGTAACCTTGTGCAGGAATTCCTGAAGGATACCGCCCATACGCACGCCGTCCGCGCTTCCTTTATAAGTAACCGGAACTTCAATTTCGATCTTCTCGCCTTTGATGATACCTAATAAATCAAAGTGGACCACCTTGTCGGTAACCGGATCGAACTGAATGTCCTTTATGATACACTCTTTAGCTTCCTCGCCTTCAATCTGAAGGGCGATGATATGCGTATCAGATGTAAAAACCAAAGGATTAATAGCGTTTTCAGCAACGAAGATCGGGACAGGTGTATCCTGCCTGGAATAAAAAATCCCCGGCACACTGCCTTTTAACCTCAGTTGGGTATTCACAGATTTTGTTCCGACGGCTCTGCGTCCGGCGGTGAGAACTACTTTTTCCATTCTAACTCCAAATAGAACTAAATTATTTAACTTTTATCATTATCAAACAGTGAACTGATCGACTCATTTTTAAATATCATTTCAATCGCCTCAGAAAACAGCCATGATGAATCGAGCACTTCTATCTTATCAATCATTTTTTCTTTCTGCTCTATCGTATCCGTTACGAACAGTTTGTCCAGCGGCGAAGCGCTGAGCCTCTCGATCGCCTTGCCCGAAAGCAGGGCGTGAGTAACTGCCCCGTAAACCCTTCTCGCGCCTTTCGCTTTAAGCGCTTCTATTGCTCCCACGAAAGTGCCTGCCGTATCTATCATATCGTCAACAAGCAGAACATCTTTTTCCTCCACATCCCCGATGATGTTTACGATCTCGACCATATTTTGCTTCGGCCTCCTCTTGTCAATAACAACAAGATTAGCGTTTAATCTCTTCGCGTATGATCTTGCGATTTTAATTCCTCCCACATCAGGCGATACCACTACCAGGTTATCACTGAGGTTCTCAAGCGCGCTAAGGAAGATCGAAGAACCGTATAAGTGGTCAAACGGTATATCAAAAAAACCCTGTATCTGGGATGCGTGCAAATCCATTGTAAGTACACGATTTGCGCCGGCAACTGTAATGAGATTCGCGATCAGTTTGGCGGTTATCGAAACTCTCGGCTGATCTTTCCTGTCCTGTCGTGCATAACCAAAATAAGGAAGAACCACCGTGATCCGCTTTGCGGACGCGCGTTTGGCGGCGTCCACCATTATCAGAAGTTCCATTAAATTTTCAGCAGGCGGCTGAGTGGATTGTACTATAAAAACCTCATTTCCTCTGATGTTTTCACCATACTTTACCCAGATTTCACCGTCACTGAACTTTTTCAACTCAAGTTCGCCTAATTTAGATCCCAGATTGCCTGCAATTTTTTCAGCCAGCGCACGGTTTGAATTACCGGAAAAGATCCTGTAAGAGTTTTCCATACTAAACCTGACTTTCCAAAATTAGCAAGACTTTAAATATACACAACATTTGATTTTTAGTCAATAAAAATTAAGAATTTAATTCGAACTGGCACAATGCCAAATAATCCATAACGAGGAGTTAAAATATAATGAAAATTACAAGAATATTCCCCCGAAATGACCATTTTAGATCATTTCTGAGAGTAGTTCCTTCCTCGGCTGAGGAATTACCACTTTGTTCACCAGTAGCCCCTTTTCCTCCACTACCCTTGCCCCGGCATCCACAGCGCTCCTCACGGCGGCAACTTCACCCGTAATGGTAAAAAAAGCTTTTCCGCCCAGCGCCATTGCCAGCCGGACTTCGATAAGTTCCACACGGGCAGACTTTACGGCAGCATCCGCTGCTTCAATTAGTGATGCCACAGAAAATGATTCTACGATCCCGAGTGCTTCAAGCATCGGAATATTATTATGCCCCGCCAGCGCGGGGAAAATGGATTTATGAACATTAGGGATTACAAAATGATCAATAACAGCAAAGCCGACAGTCTGTACCGCTGCATCCACAGCAGTCTGGACTGCGGCAACCTCTCCGCCGATAAGGGTCATATATTTTCCCGAACAAATTGTGCGGGAGAGGATCAGTTCTACATTCGAGGTTTTAAGCATAATATCGGCCGCCTGCATTCCTGATGCTATGCTGGTCATTTCAATCAATCCTAATGAGTTCATCGGTGTCATTAATTTCCTAACTGCTTATTTGCTTTTCTGAATTCTGACAAATTTATCGTTCACGCTGGACACTATCCCGTCAATAGAGGCGTGTATCACTGAACCTAATTTCCCTTCGGCCGGCCTTCCGATTACGTCGCCCTTCTTCACAGCGGCGCCGATGGTTAGCTGCGGTTTCACCGCTTCTCCGACGTGCTGCTTAAGCAGAATAGTAACTGACGATGGTTTCGGGCCTTGCGGATTATAGGGCGTATGCGAATCAAAATCCTGAAGATTGAGTTTCTTTATCAGCATTTTCAACGGTACTCTTCTCCCCTCTTTAATCGGATGTACATTTACCGGATGCTGCTGGACATACTTAATTCCCTGCGACCGCATCTCTTTCTTAGATCTGTCGCACGCTTCTTTGGGATAGAGGTCTTCCGGACAGGCATAGAGAGTGCACAGCCCGCAGGCGCAGCAGAGTTCAGCCATCTGGTTCCACACCTCGGTTCCGGTTTTTGTAAAGCCGAGCGACCTCATCACTTTATGCGGCTGAACATTATATCCGAGTAAATAACGGGGACAGAATTCAGTACAGTAACTGCACTGATCGCACGCTGATTTTCCGATCCTGAACCAGTTCTGTTCGGGCTGGTTTTTTCTTTTAATAAGATAATGGGATTTTGGGAGGACAATAAACCCGGTGGATGTTTTTGTTATCACTTCGTCAAGGTCAAATGTAAGCGCGCCCATCATAACGCCGCCTGAAAACATTCCGTACTCGCTGACCGTCGGCCCGCCGGCGAAATCGAGTATCTCCCTGAAGCTTGTTCCGATCGGCACAAAGAATGTTGAAGGTTTTTTTACCGCGCCCGTAACGCAGATAAATTTTTCGGTTACCGGGATACCTTCTTCAGCTTTTTTAATATTGTGCAAAGTTTCAACGTTATTAACCACACAACCGACATCGAGCGGTATACCGGCAGGAGGGATCAGTCTTTTTGTAGCGGAGTAGACGAGTTCGTATTCGTCGCCTGCCGGATAGAAATCGCCGAGTTCCGACATCTCAATTTTTGATCCTTTGAGATGCGGCATTACAGCGTCAATAGCTTTTACGTTCTTTGATTTTAATCCGAAGTACCCTTTTTTAGCGTTTGTCTGCTCGACCATCAGTTTCATACCGCCGACGATACTCTCAGAAAAATTGAGCATAAATTCGTAATCCTTATGGATAAGCGGTTCGCACTCGGCGCCGTTTGCAAGCACAAAATCTACTTTCGCGCCGGCTTTGATGTGCGTGGGAAACCCCGCACCGCCGGCACCTACTACGCCTGCTTCGAATATTTTTTTTGCTAAATCCATTTTAACTTTATTCAGTTTTTACGCAGTTTTATACCGTGCGCGAATACTTTGCGGTATCCTGTTTCCGCTCAATGTATCCGTCGAAATTTATCGCAATGTTCCTTATCAGAAGTTTTCCTGTCGGGAAGATTTCAATTTTATCTCCTGAAATTTTCAGCAGTCCGTCATCCTCCATATCTTTCAGGGTATCTAATCCCGCCTTAAAATATTCGCGGAAGTTAATGCCGAATTTCTGTTCGACTGATTTCATATCAAGTTCAAAGTCGCACATAATTCTCATAATCACGTGGCGCCTTATATGGTCATCTTCGGTTAAACGGTAACCTTTAGCGATCGGCAGGGTTTCTTCATCAAGGGATTTGTAATATTCTTTTTCGGTCTTGAAATTCTGGGAATAAATATTGTTCAGCTGGCTGATGGCAGTTATTCCGAACGAGTAAAGATCAGCGCCGGCGTGTGTGCTGTAACCCTGGAAATTTCTGTGAAGTTTTTTCTGGCTCAGCGCGACGGAAAGTTCGTCATCCGGTTTCGCGAAGTGGTCCATACCGATAAAAACGTATCCTGCGGAGGTCAGTTTTTCAATGGTCATCTTGAGGATATTCAGTTTAACTTCCGGCGCGGGAAGGTCCTCTTCGTGAATAAGCGCCATATGCTTTTTCATCCAGGGAACGTGAGCATAGTTAAAAACCGCGATCCTGTCCGGTGATACATCAATAATTTTATCAACAGTGCTTTCGAACGATTCGAATGTCTGGAAAGGAAGGCCGTACATAAGATCAAGATTGATGCTGTAAAAGCCAAGTTCGCGAACCCAGTCCACAACCTGTCTTGTCATATCTTCCGGCTGAATGCGGTTAACGGCTTTCTGAACTTTTTCGTTAAAGTCCTGAACGCCCATACTGATCCGGTTGAAACCGTTGCTGCGCAGCGCGGCGAGATGTTCTTTGGTCAATCCGCGCGGATCAATTTCGCAGCTGTTTTCTGAACCGGGAGTGAAATTAAAAGAGTCTTTGATGTATGAAGCCAGGCTGTTGATCTCATCGGCGGTCAGGTGCGTCGGGGTTCCGCCGCCCCAGTGATACTGCACGACTTTGCGGTCCGGCAGCAGATAAGCCCGGAGCAAGTCAATTTCTTTTTTGACATAACTTATATATTCGCTCACCCTCTCCCTGTTCCGCGTAATAATCATATTGCAGCCGCAGAAATAACAGAGAGTGTCACAGTAAGGAAGATGAGTATACAGAGAAAGTCCGGGAAGATTATCGCCGTAGTTGGTTTTTACGATTTCATCAAGATAATCACCCGCCTTGAAACTCTCGTTAAAGTGAGGGGCAGTCGGATAACTTGTGTACCTCGGCCCCGGCCTGTCGTACTTCTTAAATTTACTCAGATCAACTTCAAACTTCATAACTTATCAATCAGTCCTTATGATACTTCACGCTTTCTTCTTTTACAAACTTAACCAGCGCCTTCAGGTTTTCAGGATCAGTGTCGGGATGGATTCCGTGTCCAAGATTAAAGATGTGTCCGCTTCCGTGACCGTAATGTTTCAGAACGCCTTTCACTTCTTCTTTTATTTTATCTTGCGAAGCGTAAAGAACAGTCGGATCAAGATTTCCCTGCAGTGCAACACGGTCTCCGATTTCTTTGCGCGCTTTTTTAATATCCATTGTCCAGTCAAGCCCGACAACATCCGCGCCGGATTTGCTGAGTTTCTTCAGTGCGTAGTGTGTTCCTTTTGCGAATACAATTACCGGCTGTTTCTTCCGTTTTATTCCGTCAATTACCATCTCGATATATGGTAAGTCAAATTCACTAAAATCAGCCGGAGAAAGTATCCCGCCCCAGGTATCGAAAACCTGCACTGCGTCGGCGCCGGCTTCAATCTGCGCGGAAAGATAAGCAGAAACTGATTCGGAAATTTCCTTTAAGATTTTGTGAGCGAGTTTGGGCTGGTTGTATATAAAATTTTTAATTATTGAAAAAGTTTTCGAACCCTTTCCTTCAACCATATAAGTGAGTAAGGTCCAGGGGGAACCGCTGAAACCGATAAGCGGCACTCTTCCGTTAAGAGTCTCTTTGGTTTGTCTGAGCGCCTGCATAACGTAACCGAGGTCCTTAACAGGATCAATTTTTCTGAGTTTTTTCGCGGACTCCTCATCACGCACCGGATTATGAAAAACGGGACCTCTTCCCTCTTCCATCTCAAGGTGCATTCCCATTGCTTCGGGAATCACAAGGATATCTGAAAAAATTATAGCGGCATCAACGCCCATCAAATCAACCGGCTGAACCGTTACCTCTGTAGCGAGTTCAGGCGTTTTACACATAGTTAAAAAATCAGCTTTCGATCTAACAGCGCGGTACTCGGGCAGATAACGTCCGGCCTGGCGCATAACCCATACAGGTGTGCGTTCGGTTTTTTCTTTTCTGCAGGCACGCAGAAAAAGATCATTTTTAAGTTTACTCAAAAAAACTCCAATAATATTATAGTAAAGCGGATTTCCGCATTAACATCCGGCAAATTTACTAATTGTAAGAATACTTTTTAATATAAAAGTTTTTGCTGTAAAAATTATTCAATGATTAAGCACAGAGGTTAATTGCCGTTTTGCACGGTTTTCTGAATCAGTTCAGCGATCGATTCCATTGTGTAATTCTCGGGTATTAATACATCTCGTACTCCGCTCTTTTCGATTTCGGTTTTGGTTGACGGCCCGATCGAAACGACAATCTTATCCTGAAAATATTTGCCGGCGTTCTCAATCTTCAGGAGTTGCAGGAAATTATTATATGTTGAGGGGCTTGTAAAAATATAGTAGGCCTCTGAAAAATCCGAAAGCCTGTTGATAAGCTCCGGGACGGAAGAAGGGTCAGGCATCACGTTTTTATACACGACGGCATTAATTACGTTCGCGCCCATTTTGGCGAGCACTTCAGGCAACTCTACACGTCCGATTTCAGACCTGGGAACAAGTATTGTTTTCCCGGAAAGGTTAAAATTCTTTTTAATCTCGACCGATAGATGCTCAGAGTCAAAATGTTCAGGGACAAAAACAAAACCGTGATAATAAGCGGAGAGCGCTTCGGCGGTTTTGCTCCCGATGGCGATATACTGAGCGGACATTGTGTTAAGTTTCAGTTTGTGCTTCTGCAGATATTCCGAAAAATACCTTACAGCATTAACTGAAGTGAACAGCAGGAAATCTATCTGGGTTTTTTCGGATGCGGCCCGGTCAAGCTCCTTCACAACTTCCGCGGGTGCGATTTCTATTGTGGGAAACAGAAGTACTTCTGCCCCTTTTGAAGCAAAAAGTTCAACGCTCTCCTTCGCCTGCAGTGCGCTGCGCGTGAGGACGATCTTTATCCCTTTAAGGGATTTAATATTTTCCATAAATAAAAATACAAACTTGGGGAAAATAACAGCTAATCCGGATTGATTCGTAATCCAAATCCTTGAAAATCGGAAAATCTCCGCTCAGCTAGAGGGTAACGGCTTTCGATTTCCTAAATTATGGTCAGTGCATAGGTTTTGATTATAATTCTAATATGCAGTATATTTGCTGCATAATAGAAATAAAATGTATGAATTTTCTAAATTTTAGAGAAAAGTTTTTTGATCTGTCGGTATTCACTCCTGATCAGGTATATACCTGGCATCCCGGATTTGACAGAAATAATTTCCACAGATGGATTCAAAAAGGCCTTATTATAAGACTGAGGAATGGCTATTACACTTTTCGCGAATTTAAATCCTTGCCCCACTATCGTTTCTACTTTGCGAACAAAATCTATAAGCCGTCTTATATAAGTCTGCATTCGGCCCTGGCTTACTATGGGCTGATCCCTGAATCAGTCGTTCAGATAACAAGCGTGACTACATTAAAGACGGAAAATTTTGTAAATGACATCGGCGAATTCACTTATAAAAAAATCAGCCGGAATCTTTTCTTCGGATACCGGACAATTGAAACTGACAAAAATAAATCGTGCTTGATTGCGGCGCCGGAGAAGGGAATCATAGATTTATTATACCTTTACCCCGAATATGAGACAGAGTCGGAACTGTTGCAATTAAGATTTGATGAAGATATTTTAGAAGAATTAATTGATAGAGCCAATTTACTTGAGATGACTGAAAGAATGAATAATAAAGCTCTCAGCGGGCGGATTAATAAACTAATTAAAGCATACGGATTATGATACAATTTGAATTTATCAAAAATTTCTATCCGGCTCATATCCGGGAGAATTCCGGTTTTTCTAAATATATCCTCAAGGAACATATTTTATTAATGATACTTGATTTTCTCTCCTCCACGGCGTATGTAAAAAATCTGGCGTTTATCGGTGGAACAAGTATCCGCTTAACGAAAGGTATTGACAGATTTTCCGAGGATCTTGATTTCGACTGTAAAAATTTTTCTGATTCTGATTTCAGCCGGCTTGCCGGTGATGTTTTGCTCTTTCTCAGAAGGAATGGTCTGGAAGTTGAAATCAAAGAGAGCAAAAAGGACCTTAAAGCCTTCAGACAAAATCTGATATTCCCTGAATTACTCTATGATCTTGGGCTTTCCGGACATAAAGAAGAAAGATTCCTGATAAAACTGGAATGTCAGGACCAGCTATTCAGCTATGACCGCGAACTTTATAACATAAAAGGGGGCGGTTATTTTTTTCCTTTCCCTGTTCCGCCCGTATCGGTCTTATGCAGTATGAAAATTAATGCTATGTTCAACAGAAATAAGGGCAGGGATTTTTATGATGTTATGTTTTTGTTATCGCAGGCATCACCCGGCTATGATTATCTCCGGGAGAAACTGGGAATTGAAAACCTCGATCAGTTAAAACAGCGCGTCCGTGAACTTACTGAACGCGTAAATATGCAAAATAAGGTCAGAGATTTTGAGCATCTGATCTTCCAAAAATCCAACGCCGGCAGGATCCTTCTGATCAATGATTTCATTGCCGGATTAAAAGAGTAATATTTGTTATCTTAACAGATTCCGATAGAAAGCAATGCAGACACAAAACTCAGTTACAGGGTATATTCGTAAGATCAGCGCTCATCAGTCTGATCAGTGCCATCAGTGTTCTATTCCATCTCATTTTCCTTTTACTTTTTCAATCCGCTTTGTTCCGGTTAACTAAAATCGGCAATTTGTCCCGACTTCAGCCATTACGACAAACTCCTTCTTCAGCTATAAATTAGTTGATTGCATATCAATATATCAGTACTTAACTTTCAAGGTTATATTATTTTTGGAGACCTATATTAATGCTCGATTTTCTTAAAAAACTGTTCGGCGATAAAAAGACACGTGACCTTCAGGAACTGCAACCGATCGTTGATGAAATTAATGAAAAATATGCTGAACTAACCGGACTTACCGATGAACAGCTTAAGGCAAAAACACCGGAATTTAAGGCCCGTATGCAGGAAGAAACCGCGGAGCTCAGGGCTAAAATCGAAGAACTTGAAAATCAGTTAAAATCCGACGAAGAATTTGACAGCCAGGCAATACACGATGAACTGGCTGAAGTAAATAAAGAACTTACTGAGAAGTATGAAGAAGTCCTCGATGAACTGCTCCCCGAAGCATTCGCCGTTGTTAAAGACACCTGCCGCAGGCTCGTCGGCAGAAGCTGGGATGTTATGGGACACAAACTCACCTGGGAAATCGTTCCTTACGACGTGCAGCTTATGGGCGGCGTTGTTCTTCATAGAGGCAAAATTTCTGAAATGGCGACGGGCGAAGGTAAAACTCTTGTGGCTACACTCCCGATGTATCTGAATGCGCTTACCGGGCGCGGCGTTCACCTCGTAACCGTCAACGATTACCTTGCACAGCGCGACTCCGAGTGGATGGGCGAGATCTTCCGCTTCCACGATCTGTCTGTCGGCGTTATTGTCAGCAGTATGGACCACGATCAGCGCAGGCAGCAGTATATGTGCGACATCACCTACGGAACAAATAACGAATTCGGTTTCGATTATCTCCGTGACAATATGGCAATCGCCCCGGAATTCCAGGTGCAGCGTGTCCACAATTACGCGATCGTGGATGAGGTTGACTCGGTGTTAATCGATGAAGCCAGAACGCCTCTTATCATCTCCGGCGCGGTTGAAACTGATGATCAGAAATTTGACGAAATGAAACCCGCGGTCGAAAGGCTTCACAGGCTGCAGTCTAATCTTGTTGCCAACATTGTTTCTGAGGCAGAAAAATTACTTGAAGACGGCGAGAGCAAGGACAGTTCATTCGAAGCGGGTAAACTGCTATTAAGGGGACACCGCGGCCTCCCAAAAAGCAAAAAGCTTCTCAAAGTATTCTCCGAACCTTCTTATAAACGGCTTATGCAGGAAACGGAACTTGAGTTCCTCCGTGAAAAAGGTAAGAATATGCCGGTTATCGATGATGAACTTTACTTCGTTATCGATGAAAAAAATAATTCCATTGACCTTACGGAAAAGGGGCGCGAAGAACTTTCGAAAGGGACCCGCGAGAACAAAAACTTTTTCGTCCTCACGGATCTTGGCACTGAGATCAGCAAACTTGAACACGATCAGTCACTTTCATTCGAAGCAAAGAATAAAAAGAAAGACGAACTTTATCACGAATATTCAGAGAAAAGCGACCGTCTCCACACTATTTACCAATTGCTTAAAGCGTATACCCTCTTCGAAAAAGATGATCAGTACGTAATTACTGAAGAGGGCAAAGTCGCTATCGTGGATGAATTCACGGGAAGAGTTCTGCCCGGCAGGCGCTATTCTGACGGTCTCCACCAGGCGATTGAAGCAAAGGAAAATGTAAAAGTAGAAAGAGACACACAAACTCTCGCGACCATTACGCTCCAGAACTACTTCAGAATGTATAAGAAACTTGCCGGTATGACCGGTACCGCGGAAACTGAAGAAGGCGAGTTTTACGAAATTTATAAACTTGAAGTTTCGGTGATCCCTACAAATAAAGATATTGTCAGGGAGGATATGGATGATGCGGTATACAAGACCAAACGCGAAAAATATAACGCGGTCATCGAGCAGATTGAAGAACTCAGGAGTGCGGGGCGCCCGGTACTTGTAGGTACAACTTCTGTCGATGTGTCGGAAACCATCAGCAGAATGCTCAAGCGTAAAAATATTCCGCACAACGTACTGAACGCGAAACAGCATCAGCGTGAAGCTGAAATCGTTGCGTTCGCGGGACAGGTTGGCGCGGTCACAATTGCCACCAATATGGCGGGACGCGGTACTGACATTAAACTCGGCGCGGGTGTTAAGGATCGCGGAGGTTTATTCATCCTTGGTACGGAAAGGCACGAGTCACGCCGCATCGACCGCCAGCTGCGCGGACGTTCAGGCCGCCAGGGCGATCCGGGCGCCTCAAAATTCTTCCTCTCACTCGAGGATGACCTTATGCGCCTTTTCGGCAGCGACAGGATCGCTTCCGTAATGGAACGAATGGGCCTTAAGGAAGGCGATGTGATACAGCATCCGCTGATCACCAAATCAGTTGAGCGCGCTCAGAAAAAAGTAGAAGAAAACAACTTCTCTATCCGTAAAAGACTGCTTGAATACGACAACACGATGAATCAGCAGCGCGAAATCATTTACACAAAACGGAACCGCGCGCTTAAAGGTGAAAGATTAAAGACTGAGATCTTTGAAATGCTCGATGAGTATATCGGTGAAATTGTTAATAAACATTTTGAGACGGCTGACATCGACGGCATCAAAGAAGATATGATGATGAACCTGATGGTGAACATCGAAATTACTCCTGAGCAGTTCGAAAAACTTGGCGAAGACGGGCTTACAAGTAAACTCGCGAATGACGCTAAAGAATTCTATCGTCAGAAGGAAGAGATATTGGGTCACGAGATTATGGGCAGAATCGAAAGATTCGCAATGCTCACCGTAATCGATAATAAGTGGAAAGAACACCTTCGGGAAATGGACGACCTTAAAGAAGGAATCGGGCTTCGCGCCTACGGCCAAAAGGACCCGCTTGTTGAATACAAGAACGAAGCATACGATATGTTCGTCCAGCTCATCAATACTATCCGTAATGAAACCGTTATAGGCAGCTTTAAATTCTTCCCTGCTGCTACTGAGGAATTAGCCGCCAACCGCAGGGCCCCTTCACGCCGTATGGTAGCTACCAAGCAGGACACTTCAAATATCGGATACAGGAACCCTCAGGCAGAAGAAGCAAGCCGCGGTTCACAGATAAAAGTGCAGCCGGTAAGAGTAGAGGAAAAAATCGGTAGAAACGAACTTTGCCCTTGCGGAAGCGGAAAAAAATTCAAAAACTGTCACGGTAAATAATTTTATTTTTCAGGTATATCTGCAATGAAGAAAATCGAAGCCATTATACGCCCCTTTAAACTTGACGAGGTCAAGGAAGCATTGTACGAAGAAGGCATCAAAGGAATGACTATAACCGAGGTAAGGGGCCACGGCAGGCAGAAAGGACACAAAGAAACTTACCGCGGAAGCGAATACCGCATCGAGTTTGTCCCTAAAATCAAAATCGAAGTAATTGTGGATAATGACCGTGTTGAAAAAATTGTAGATGCAATTGTCAAATCCGCGAAGACCGGCCAGGTCGGCGACGGCAAAATATTCATCTATGATGTTTCTGATGTGATCAGGATAAGGACTGAGGAATCAGGGCCCTCCGCTTTATAATTTATCAAAAGTTTACTATGACAAAATATAAGTTTGTGCTCTCTCTGGCATTCGTTTCTTTGCTTGCCCTTCCGGGTTGTACCGTTTGGTCAAACTTCACAACGTATTTTAATCTTTACTATAACGTTTCGAAAGACTTTAACCAGGCGGAGACGCTGATTAGAGAACAGCGGAAAGATATCTTCTCGCTTCTCGAACCTTCCCTGCCCGGTAACTCAAACCAGCTGCTCGGCAAAGTAATAGAAAAATGCTCAAAGGTCCTGCAGTTTAATTCTGAAAGTTCTTTTGTCGATGACGCGTTAATGATGCTCGGCAAAGCTTTCTATTATCAGAAGAACTACCTGAAGTCCTTAAGGAAGTTCCAGGAAATTATTGTCACTCAGCAGCAAAGTGCCCTTGTGCTCGAAGCGAGGTTGTGGGAAGCAAAGAGTGAGATAGCGCTGAGAAACTACTCCACGGGGCTATCACTCCTCGAAAAAAATATCGAAGAGGCTGCCGCTGCAGATGAAAATGAAATTATGACGGAGGGATACATCTCCCTGGTCCGGTACTACCTGAATGAAAAAGATGATCAGCGCGCCATCAGGTTTCTGCTCGAACTCGTCAGCCGTTGTGACGATTCACAGGTCAACGGGCTGGCTATGTATAAGATCGGGGAATTGTACCTGAAAAATGAAGACTATCAGCTCGCTGCCGACGCGTTCAACAGGGTGCTCACATTCACAATAGATTTTGAAACCGAGTTCAGCGCAAAACTTAAACTTGCGACAGTAAAAAGGGACCTGGGTGAATCGCGTGAGGCGCTCGAAGATTATCAGTCATTGAGGTCAGAAGCAAAATATTCAGACAAATATGACGTCATTGATCTTGAAATCGGCAGAACGCTTAAAGCTATGGGGAAGCCTGAAGATGCATTCGCTCATTTCAAATATATTGATACGACGTATAATACATCTGTTTACTCCGCGGGAATAAAATATGAGATTGCCAATTTGTTTGAAAATGATTTTGGTAATTTCGACAGCGCTGCAGTTTATTATCAAAAAGGGCTTGCTGCGCCGTCAACAGCGGATTATCTGGACAGTCTGCGGAGCAAAACTCAACTGTTTACAAAATATACCACTGTTTCTCTGGCATTCACCGGCAACAAGCGTGACCTTTATTACGCGATGTACCCTGATAAATTTTCCGCTGATTCAGCTGCTTATTTTGGTGATACAATAAAAGCTATGGATATAGCAGCTGCCCCCGTTGAAGAGCAGACAAAAACCGAAATTACCAGGGAACGTGAAAGGGACTTCGGAGAGGAAGAACTACAGAAAGCCGGGGCCCCTCCTGTAAAGAAGGATTCGACAAGGGCAGCGCCTCCCGTAAAACCAACACTCAGCGCGGATTCATTACGCACACTGGTTATTAAGAACTCGCTTGAACTCGGTAATCTATTCTTTACGGAATTCGAACTGAACGATTCCGCTTACTATTATTACAATTATATAACTTCGAATTTCACCGGCCCGTATCTGATGGAACCCAAAGTACTTTTTGCTTTGGGCAGTTATTATCTCAGCGTCGATGATTCAGTCCGGGCAGACAGTTTATTCAATTATATTTACGATAATTTCAAAACTGATAATACAGTTAACGCAGCCGCAGTCAAACTCGGCAAACCGCAGGTTGATTTTGACTTTGACCCTGCCAAGCAGCTTTATATCGATGCAGAGGAAATAATGCTGCAGGGCGATTACCAGAAATCGTACTCTGATTTTTACAAAATTTTCCTTCAGCACCCAAAATCCACTTACGCCTCAAAATCTCTTTTCGCTTGCGGTTATTTACTGGAAAATAATATTAAACTCCCCGATTCAGCAGTATCAGTCTATGACACTCTTATAAAGTACTTCCCGCAGTCAGCCTATGCGGCAACCGCAGGCCCAAAAGTTAGTTTCTACCGGAGCGAGAAGCTCCGTATCGAAGCAAACCGTAAAGATTCGCTGATGAGGATCGAGCAGGAAAAAGTTCGCAAGGCAAAGGAAGATTCACTGAAGAATGTTAAGCCTTCTGAAATTAAACAGGAACAGCCCGCTGCCGAAGATCCGGGGAAAACGATAGACCCGGAAAAACAGGAAGAACCGGAGAAGAAAGCAGAAGAACCGGGAAGATTTTCTTTGCGGCCGCCCGGCTTTTATCCGGACCGCTACATTTACCGCAATGCTTTATCGCCCGTATATCTGCACCGTACTTAAACTGCTTCACAGATGACGACTTTAATATATGTTTAACGGTACTGATTCCCGGTTAGAACTTACCGCATTTATTCAGAGCATACTTGAATACGCAGGCAAGCATAAATTCAGGTTCGGAGCGCTCTATCTGCTCTTACTTCTTTATTTCAGTTTACCGGGACTGAATATCCCCTTAATCGAGTACCGCGGGAATTCTATAAGTTCATTAATGGACCAGCGGGCACGCGAAAGTTTTTTATTTTACATCCCGTGGTTCAGTTATGTTGATGTGGACGAAGTATCTCCGTATGTTCTGCGCGGAATTATTTCGATGGAAGACGGCAATTTCTTTGAGCACAAGGGTGTTGACTGGAAGGAACTTAAAAAATCGATGCGCGTGAATACGAGGCGGAAAAAATTCGCGCGCGGCGGCAGCACGATAACAATGCAGCTATCGAAGAACCTCTATTTCACGACAAACAAAAGTTTTTTCCGTAAAGGGAAAGAACTGCTCGTCACCTTCCGCCTCGAGAAGGAAGTCAGCAAAAAAGCCCTCCTCGAGAACTATGTAAATATTGTTGAATGGGGCGACGGTATTTTCGGAATTCAGAAAGCATCTAAAGAATACTTCGGCAAAAACGCATATGAACTCAGCCTGAACGAATCATCGCGCCTCGCCGCCGTTATCCCTTCGCCATTGAAGCATAAGCCAAACGAAAGCTCCGGGTATGTCCTCCGCCGCGCGGGGATGATCAGAGGACGCTACAGCGATGTAATTCTGGAGTTCTGAAGTGAACCGGAAGGCGCTCCGAGACATAATTGAAGAAGGGGAAAATTTTCACGTCGAATTCAAACTGAAATTTTCATCTGTTGAAAAAATCGCCAAAGAGATGATGGCGTTTGCAAATACAAAGGGCGGAGTGCTTATTTTCGGAGTGGATGACGATGGGAAAGTAATCGGGCTCGAAAGCGAAAAAACCGAGTCCGAACTTATCAGACAGGCTGCAAAAGATTACTGTGAACCGCCGCTGGAGTATATTGAAGAATTCATCAATCTTGATAACCGTGAACTGGTTGTGATCACCGTTCCCGAATCCCATCTTAAGCCACACCGGCTGCAGGATTACGAAAAAGAATTTGATATCAATAAAGCCCTTGTATACGTACGCGTAAACGACAAAAGCGTTCAGGCAAGTAAAGAGATGATCAGGGTCCTGAAAGCTAATACGGCGGGGACCGCGTTAAAAAAATACACGATCGGTGATGTTGAAAGGACCGTCTTTACATACCTTGAGAAAAATGAATATATAACTGTAACGCAGTTAACTGAACTTGCTAACATTTCCTACCGCCGTGCCGGCCGGACACTGGTTAAACTGATCCGGGCAGGCCTTTTAATGATCCATACGCAGCCGAATACGGAAGACCGGTTCTCAGCCATCCCTCCGGAATAGTTCTTTTTTTGACTGTTTTCGAAGTTTCCACTGTCAAATTACCTTAGATTTACCGGTGATTAAGCCTTCAATTAAATAAAAAAATCAACCGATTTTTCTTAAATTAGTAGCTTACATTAAAAATTCCATAAAATTAAGGAAATGTTTATGAGTTCAGATCGCAGAATCGTTGTGACCGGTATGAGTATACTCTCCCCGATTGGTTTAACAGTAGATGACTACTGGAAAAACCTTCTTGCCGGTGTGAGCGGAGCGGCGCCAATAACTTATTTTGACACTACTAACTATGAAACAAAATTCGCCTGTGAATTAAAAGGTTTTGACATACACAATTACCTGGATAAAAAAGCAGCACGCAGAATGGATCCTTTTGCGCAGTATGCGATGGCTTGCGCGGGGATGGTATTAAAAGATGCGGGAATTGATACCTCGACGCTAAGTGAAGATGACAGAAATAACTTTGGCGTAGTATTCGGCAGCGGTATCGGAGGTATTCAGACATTTTACAATCAGGCAACAACATTAAATGCACAGGGCCCTAACAGGGTTTCCCCATTCTTTATCCCTATGCTTATCCCGGACATCGCACCCGGACAAATCTCAATACAATACGGTTTACGCGGCCCCAATCATTGCATTGTTTCTGCCTGCGCGACCGCAAATAACAATATCATCGATTCGTATCTCCTTATTAAAGAAGGAATGGCGGACTGGATCATCACAGGCGGCAGCGAAGCCAGCATCTGCGAGATGGGTGTTGCCGGTTTTAACGCAAATAAAGCTCTCTCGACCAGGAACGATTCCCCGGCCACAGCAAGCAGGCCGTTCGACAAAACCCGCGACGGATTTGTTATGGGTGAAGGCGGCGGCGCGCTGATCCTCGAAGAAATGGGTCACGCAATTAAAAGAGGCGCGAAGATCTATGCTGAACTCGTCGGTGTGGGCCTTTCGGCCGATGCTAACCACATCACCGCCCCTGAACCGGAAGGTAAAGGCGCGATCCTCGCGATGAACCGCGCGCTTAAGTCAGCGAAGATCAATACCACAGATATTGATTACATCAATATGCACGGCACCTCAACGGGCCTCGGCGATATCGCAGAGACTAAATCCATTAAATCTGTTTTCGGCGAACACGCTTACAAACTGAATCTTTCTTCCACCAAGAGTATGACCGGGCATCTTCTCGGCGCCGCCGGCGCTGTTGAAGCGATTGCGTCAATACTCGCGGCAGTTAACGATACAATTCCTCCGACAATAAATTTTGAGTTCCCGGATGAGGAATGCGATCTTAATTATACGTTCCATAAACCGCAGCAAAGAACGGTTACTTATGCATTGAGTAACGCTTTTGGCTTTGGCGGTCATAATACTTCAGTTATTTTTAAGAAGTATTCAGAATAAAACAATAGAGTTTCAATTAAAATAAATTTAAGGTGCGGTATGAAATCCATATATACATTGCTCTTCTTAACTCTCATTTCGTTTAATTCATTCGCGCAGGAAGAATGGAAATACGTTGATTCCCTTTCTTTCCCTGTCGCTGACTCAGTGGTCACCCCGTTTCTGATGACCATCGACTCAAACGGACGCGTCTATGTCGCTTCGTCAAAAGTCACGAGCAGCAGGGCACAGAATGCTGTTTTCTACGCTGATTCCACGGACTCTGCGTTTCACACATTCATAAATTATTCCTTAAATGGAGATTCCGATACGCTTACCGGAAATATTGCAGCCATTCGGGGTATCGGATCAGTCGGAACGGATGTTTTTATTAATGCAAATATTCCTTTCCAGAGGGTCGGCACTACTGTATCTGCCCAATACCGCTATCCGAACGGCGATACCGCAAAGGTTGAAAAGTTAGGTTATAATATCCTTGGTTCCGGTTACGGCACATATATCCACGCTATCGCCTTAACAAGGGACACTATCTTAATGACCGGTATTACATTTAACACAAGCATCCGTTTTTATAACTTTAACCGCACTATTACAACTCCGGGTTACGGATCCTGGGTTCCAATAACAGCAGCATACCCTGTTGAACCGGGCGGCCCGCACGCGGGAGGTTTTGATGTTATCCGTGATGTTGCAACGGTCCCTAACGCAGATTATAATAATGTTGAAGTGCCTTTCTACACAAGCCGCAACTCTCTCTCTTCAAGCCAGGTTACCGGCGGCATTGCCATCTGGACAGGCGGCAATCAGTTGAATCCGGGCGGCTACACCGGAACGAGAGTTCAGGATGCTGCCGGCGAACTCGCGCTCGGCACGTCAATTCCTTACGGTATTACAGTCGACAAAAACGGATATTTGTGGGTAGCAGGAAACGACACCACCCGCAGATGGGTAAAAGCATACCAGGTGATGATCAATTTTGCAAGCAATATGTTTTCACTCCCCGCAAAGAACGATCCTATCAATCCTGATCCGAACGGCGCTCCGATGATAAATCCGACTGACGTTGTGCTGACTGCAGACGGTCTTACCGCTTATGTATGCGACGCATCGACAAAAAAAGTATACAAATTTAAATATATGGCTCCGGCAGTCTCAGTCCGTGATGAAATGAATCCTTCGGATTTCACCCTGAATCAGAATTTCCCGAATCCGTTCAATCCTTCGACAGTCATTTCCTTTAAGCTTGCCACGGCAGGTGAAGTGAAATTAGTAGTTACAAATTCACTCGGTGAAGTTGTAGAAGAACTCGTTAACGGTTATAAAAATTCAGGAGTGCACAATGTTTCGTTTGACGGAACAAACCTTGCCAGCGGTGTTTACAATTATACTTTAACCGCCGGCACCGGCATTATCTCTAAAAAAATGATTCTGGTTAAATAAATCTTCTTTTCTTATCCCTCCTCTTTCAGCCGGAAGAGGAGGGATTAAGAAAGCCTCCCTGTACATTCCTTCTCAGTAAAATACCGCCAGCCAGATACTTGTTTCATCCTTTGCTGTATACGTCACCCGGTGCTTTTTATGCGCCGGAATAATAAGATAATCCCCTCGCTTCAAATGCTCCTCGCTTCCATCCTCATAACTGATCCCGGCAGATCCTGCCAGTAAAATCACAAATTCGTTTTCTTCCTGGTCATACCAGAAATCAGGAGGGGACGCCTGCCCTTTAGAAATTATACGTTCGATCCGGACATTTCCGGATGATGCAATCATTTCCGTTATTTCATCGGATAGAATTAATGGTAAGTTCCCGAAAATATTTTTCATCTGCGCGGTATCCTTTTGATCTCTGTAATGAAATATAGTTATTCCTTAAAAGCTCCTGACATAATTTCAATCTGCACTTTCGGCAGCCCGGTCCGCACGGCAATTTTTCTCCAGTTTTTCACTGCTGCAAGAACCTCCTTTATGATGGACTTCATCTCCGGCAGAGAAAGTTCATAAAATTCCCCTGTCTGCATTGCAAGATCAAAATCCAAATCATTGTTGTAAAGGTCGATATTCAGCGCGAGGCCCGGCTTTTCTATAGAGGGGTTAAGATCATAAGCCGGCGAGAGGCGCCATCCTTTTTTCTCTAATAAAAATCCGTGATTCCGGAGATGGTCGTCTGTATTTGAAACCGCAATATTAAAAGCAATTCTTCTCCATAATTGTTTCAGATCGGCAATTGTTTCCGCTCCGTGATAACGAAGAAATTCGGCCATCTCGAGATAACTCGGCCTTTTTTCTCTTATCATTTCTTCTGTGTACCCTGTTACTGTCATCGCTGAAGAGAAATGGATACGCCGCTCTCTTAAACGATCGAACCGTTTAGTAAAATATGTATGATGCTTACCAGAAACTATTTCCGCGTTTGATCCCGGGACGGTAATTCCGGCTTTAACCGCTAACTTATTTATAAGCTGTTCCCACCCGCCGGTATCAATGATATCATTCAGTGAAGGAAATTTTGCGATCCACAGATTACCTTCCTCATCCTGAATATTTGCTTTCGGGCGGGCGCCTCCCAGAGACGAGCCCGGCACAATGAGCATTCCGAGCCAATTTTTTTCCGGACTCTCATCACGGCCTTCCTCAACATTCTTCGCACTGGCTTGCAACTCTCTGACAAATGCCCACGGCGGAACAGAAAATCCGGAATCCCCGGATACGAAGGGACCTTCCGGATCAGTTTTAAATCTTAATCCGCCGGAACGTAAAAAATCATTAACGGCAAGTAAATAATCAACATCCTGAAGCTGTGCCCTTGATTTGTTCGCGCTGCCCGTCTTCTTCGAATGGAACCTTCTGATCAGCATCTTCCCCCAACTGTCAGGCATTGAATCGAAAATTATTCCGAAGTTATTTTTATTCGCGGGAAACTGAGCGCCTGAATACCAATTAATGTCAGGATCAAAAAAGAACCTCTCACTCGATTGAAGCCACTCATCTGAATATTCAAAACTGTATACCGGTGCGCCTTGTGCCGGATGAGAAGATAATATTCCCATATACTTCGGCTTCTGCATACCGGCCCAGTCAGCATAAATATAAATCTTGTCTGTTCTTTTATCCATTACTGTTTCCCCAGAAGTTCCCCTTCAAGAAGCCTCCGGCCGATTTTATCATCAGAAGCAATTTTCAAAAAATCCTCGTGAAGCCCGAGGGTCCTCAGCACATTGAAGTATGATCCAATTGAGACTGAAGGATTTCCCCGTTCGATCTGGTAGAGTGTTTTCCTGTCTATCCCGGCCCTCTCAGCAACCGTCACTGAGGTCAGCCGCCTGCGTTTGCGCGCCAACCGTATATTTTCGCCCAGCGAAACAAAATAATGCATGTGCTGCGGGAATATTATAGTTTTCTTAATATTTTTCATATTTGTAGATTATTTTCCCCAAATATAAACTATATGAGTATTATAATCTACATTATTTTTAATGTTATTGTATTTCATGGTTCAACTGAAAAAACGGTGGCAGAAGTATTATGTCGTTCCTACGTCTATAGAAAAGAAAGTTAAGAGATAATTCTCCCCTCCTAAAGAATTTTGGGTAAAGATTCAGTTCACTTACTTTCAGGTTTCACGTATTGTTCGATACCATCCAACATATCCAAAGTTCCATTTGAACGGCATATTTTAAAATGCCACCGGATAATCACTTGAACCAAAAACTGATACTGACACTGACACTGATACTGACACTGTTACTGACACTGTCACTGATACTGTTTATTTTTAATTCCATATTCTAAAATGCCACCGAATAATCACTTGAACCTATTTCATTTTTAGCCGGGTTACCGTCACTATCAAAATGATATCCCCTTAAATTATTCCCCGGCAATCATTAAATTTGAATTTACCTTTTGCATAAAAAATATTCAGGATAAATATGAACTTTACACGGTCCGCAGGAATGCTCCTCCACCCGATTTCATTACCCGGAAGATTCGGTATTGGCGATCTTGGCCCAAACGCATACAAATTTATTGAATTTCTTGAGGCCGCCGGGCAGACGCTATGGCAGGTTTTTCCGCTCGGCCCTACGGGATACGGCGACTCACCATACCAGTGCTTCTCGGCATTTGCGGGAAATCCGCTTCTTGTAAGCCCTGAACTGCTTGCATCAGAAGGTCTTTTGGCGGAATCCGAATTACAGCACCACCCGCATTTTGATCCCCACCAGATTGATTACGGACGCGTTATTGATTACAAACAAAAGTTATTAAAGTCCGCCTTTGAAAATTTTAAAAAGAACTTTAGTCCCGAAGACAAGGAATGGAAAAAATTTGAGTCGGACCATAAAGTCTGGCTTGAGGATTTTGCGCTCTTTATGGCGGCAAAAGCTTATCACGGCGGTAATCTCTGGACAACCTGGGACAAAGAAATCGCGTTAAGAAAAAAGAGCGCTCTCCCGAAATGGAAAGAGACACTTGCAGACGATATTTTTTATCAGAAGTTTGTTCAGTTTCAGTTTTTCCGCCAGTGGAAAGCATTAAAGACATTTGCCAACAGCAAAAACATAAAAGTCATAGGGGACCTTCCGATCTTCATCGCCTACGACAGCGCTGACCTCTGGGCAAACAAAAAACTATTCTCAGTGGATGACGAAGGGAATTTACAGACCGTGGCCGGAGTGCCTCCCGATTATTTCAGTCCGACCGGCCAGCTTTGGGGTAATCCGCTTTACCGCTGGGACGAAATGGAAAAAGACGATTTTAAATGGTGGAGAAGCAGGATAAGCGCGCTTCTTGAATTAGTGGACATCATCCGCATTGACCACTTCCGCGGTTTTGAGGCATACTGGGAAATTCCCGGCGGCGCTCCGACTGCGGAAAAAGGAAAATGGGTTAAAGCTCCCGGCAAGAAGTTCTTCTCTAAAGTTAAAGAATATCTCGGAGAGGTTCCGATCATTGCGGAGGATCTCGGAGTTATTACAAAAGGTGTAGTTGAGCTTCGCGAAAAGTTTAACTTCCCTGGAATAAAAATACTTCAGTTCGCTTTCGGTTCTCAGATGGAAAGAAAATTTTTACCTCATAACTTTCCTTCCAACTGCTGCGTCCATACCGGCTCCCACGATAACGACACAACCCGCGGCTATTTTGAAAAAGCAAAATATGAGCATAATGATATTTATTCCTCAGTTCAGAAATACCTTAATTACTACGGAGAGAATTTAACCTTCGAACTTATCCGTGCCGCTTACCGCTCCGTTGCGAATCTGGTTGTTATTCCGATGCAGGACGTACTCAATCTTGGTTCTGAGGCCCGTATGAACTTCCCCGGGCGGCTCGGCGGCAACTGGGGATGGAGATTCACCTGGGAACAGACTAATCATCATCTGGCGCATACATATAAAGATCTTTGCGACACCTTCGAACGGCCTTCATTACGAAAAGAAGAAGAATTAGCAGATTAATCTTAAAAACTGCCGGCACCCCCGGCAGTTTTTGTTTTAAATATTCCATTTATTTTATATTTTCTGCACGTGTGTTAATAAAATTCTAAAATAAATAATAGGAGATGTTCTATGGATCTTTCCCAGATCAATTACCTTGCCGTTTTTGTTGCCGGAATATCAGGATTCGCTATCGGCGCTGTGTGGTATTCACCCCTGCTTTTTTCAAAAATATGGGCCAGGGAATGCGGATTGAGTGAAGAAAAACTGAAGAGCGCGAATATGTTTCAGATCTTCGGAACCACATTTATTCTGCTGATGATTCAGTCTTTTAATCTCGCGGCTTTTCTTGGCACAGAGCAGGACATAGTATGGGGAATGACCGCGGGCGCGCTGGCAGGGATAGGCTGGGTGGTAACTTCAATCGGGATCCTTTTCCTTTTCGAAAGAAGATCTTTCAAGCTTTTTCTGATTGACGCAGGTTATCTTTCTGTGGTATTTATTGTGATGGGCGCTATACTCGGAGCGTGGAAATAGTATTTAACAGAAATTCGTTCCCCTTCCTGATTCAGGGAAGGGGGACAGTTTGATGACCCCCGCGTTCTTATCTTTTAATTTTTGCCCTTAATTCCGAAATCAGTAAATGCCTTCCCTTCTTTCTTTACTGCTTCAAACAGATCAAGATTCACCTGCAGCCGCGGCTGAAGCCTGTGGTAAAGATGATACTGTAAGGCGATAAAATTCATTGAAATAATTTCAGCGCCGAGCAGTTCCAGCCGATACTGGATATCGCTGTCCTCGCCAATGGACGGCGCTTCGTACCGTTCGTCGAACCCGTTAATTTTCAGCATCAGCTCTTTATAAAGCGAAAAGTTGCAACCGAGCACTCCCCTTTTTTTCTTATTGAACTGCTTTCTCAGAAAAGTGTTCCGGAAATAAAATCCTTTTTCCACATCGAATGATTTCCCAAAGACTCCGTCTGCAAGCAGATTTAGGAATCCATTCTGCAGATATCCATTTAATATCTTCTTAACAGATAATTTCTGAGTGAATTTTTCTGAAAGATTTACTCTCCTGCCTGTGAGGCAGGCATTCGCGTTTCTGTTTTCGTGATGCTCTCTTACAAATTCAGGGTGGGGAACGCAGTCACCGTCAATAAAGATAAGATAATCAGCGGACGCCGCCCTGATCGCAAGATTCAGTATTCTGTTTTTCCTGAATCCGGCTTTCTCGTGCCGGCAATGTTTTATAATCAGATTGAATTCCTTGTGAAGGGATTCGATCTGCCTGACAACCGAATCATCCGACCCGTCATCAGCAATGATCACTTCAAAATTCCTGAAGGACTGCACTTCCAGGCCGGCAAGAACAAGTCTGAGATAATCAATCCTGTTATAGAACGAAATAATTAAACTTACGGCAGGCATTAAATTAAAATAGTGCGTAAATAAACGGAGCCAGTGCGGAGCCCTGCGTAAGCACAATAAGGCTTCCAATAAGCAGCAAAAAGATAATTATAGGCATTAGCCACCACTTCTTCCGCTCTTTCAGGAATTGCAGTAATTCTTTAATGATAGATAACTTTGACATAAATTCCTCTACTAAAATTGCTTTTCGTAATCAGCTGCAGTTTTCTTTTGTGCCGGCCGTTTTTCCCAGTATGAGTGTTCACTCCCGTCTCTTTTGAGTTTCAGAAGATCTTTTCCGCTGATCCTTAAATAAATTCCTATCGGCGTCATAACCAGATAGAACAACAGTGAAAGGATTACACGGGTCATTATAAAACCCATAACAAATGCGAGCGCCATCCAGACAAAGTATAGATTCTTAAGGACAGCCGGTGCAACAAGCCCCAGCAATATCAAAAGCAAACCCAATCCACCGGCAAACACAACAAACGGCGAACCGATATATTCCAGGTAAACCGCAATCGCCACGACTGCCAACCCGATCGTAACGCCAAACTTCCTCAGCGCCTTCGCAGACGTATCAAGATTTTTCAACTCTTCTTTAATCACAAAATATCCTTCCAGATTCATTACAACCTGCAGCTGCCTTCCGCTTCTCTTCCCAGAAGAAGAATAGCAAGGGGTTGAGTTCGTTACACAAATCAAAAAACATTTTCATCCTCAGTCCAGTTCAAACTCCTTCCGCCAATCCGTATCATCTTTCAGCATATTCTGTTTCTTCTTATCCAGCAAATACGGCCCGAGTAACAGATAATCCATGTCCGTCCTCATAAAGCAGGTAAATGCCTCGCGCGGCGTATTGACAATCGGTTCACCCCGCACATTAAAAGATGTGTTAATTATAACCGGGCATCCGTGCTTCTTGTCGAAAGCATCGATCATATTATAATATAAAGGATTGGTATCCTTGTGCGCAGTCTGGATCCGTGCAGAGTAATCAATGTGCGTAATTGCGGGGACCTCAGAACGTACTACATTCACCTTATCTATACCGAATAATTTCTGCTCCTCAGGCGTCATTTGCCGTCTTCTGCTTTCAACAACATTTGCTACCAGAAGCATATACGGGCTGTCATAGTCGATATCGAAATAATCTTTCATTCTCTCCCTCGTAATGGCGGGAGCGAACGGCCTGAAACTTTCGCGGAATTTAATTTTCAGATTCATCTGCGACTGCATCTTTGGCGAACGGGCGTCCCCGATAATCGACCGTGAGCCAAGCGCCCGCGGACCGAATTCCATTCTTCCCTGGAACCATCCGACAACATTTTCATTCGCGATAATATCAGCAACACGGCCGGGAATATCTGCATAATTCAGTTTTTCATAAGGGGCATCAGACTCTTTCAGAAAACTTTCGATGTATTCATCACTGTAATCCGGACCAAGATATGATCCGGATTGAGAGTCTTTCCCATCAACAACAATCCGTTCGTTACCGAGGTACTGATACCACACCATCAGCGCGGCTCCAAGCGCACCGCCTGCATCGCCTGCCGCGGGCTGTATCCACAAATCCCTGAACGGGCCTTCTTTCAGCAGTTTACCGTTTGCCACACAATTAAGCGCAACACCGCCCGCAAGGCAGCAAGCATCCATTCCTGTTTCTTTATGAACGTGCTGTGCCATTTTCATTACAATCTCTTCAGTCACAACCTGCACGGAGCAGGCGAGATCCATTTCCTTCTGCGTAAGTTTACCTTCGGGAGAGCGCGGCGGACCACCGAACAGAGTATGAAATTTATCGTTCGTCATCGTCAGTCCGGCGCAGTAGTTAAAATATTCCATATTCATATGGAATGATCCGTCCGGCTTTACATCTATAAGATGTTTGTATATCAAATCTGCATATTTCGGTTCCCCGTAAGGAGCAAGACCCATAACTTTGTACTCACCGGAATTCACTTTGAATCCGGTATAGTAAGTAAACGCAGAGTATAAAAGTCCGAGCGAGTGCGGAAATTTTATCTCAGAAAATAATTCAATATTGTTCCCTTTCCCCGCTCCGAAACTTGTAGTAGTCCACTCTCCTACGCCGTCCATTGTGATGATTGCGGCCTCTTTGAAATGGGAAGGATAAAACGCGGAAGCGGCGTGCGACTCGTGATGTTCCGGGAAAAGTATCTTACCGTTGAAATTCAGCTCTTTAGTTATGTATTCCTTCATCCAGAGTTTTTCTTTTATCCAGATGGGAATTGATTTAATAAATGACTGGATTCCGATTGGCGCGAAATTAAGATAAGTTTCGAGCAGGCGTTCGAATTTTAAAAAAGGTTTATCATAGAAAGCCACGAAGTCGAGTTCAGCGCCGCTGATGCCGGCATAATCAAGGCAGTAGCGAATTGCATTCACGGGAAAACGGTAATCGTGCTTTTTCCGGCTGAATCTTTCTTCCTGTGCGGCGGCAATAATGACTCCGTCTTTGATGAGTGCGGCCGCGCTGTCGTGATAAAAGGCTGAGATTCCTAAAATATACATTCTCGTTCTGCTTTCCGCTTAAGGGTTCAGTTTCTTTACCTGATCAAAATAGCGGAACACCCACTCGAAGTTGGGAGCCACAAGCGGCACCGCTGTCGAACTGCCCCCGAAACCACGAGAGCGCACGGCAAATGAGTTGATGCCGGTCGGATGCAAACTTCCCATCACTCCGGTATCTATCGCAAAGCCATATTTAACCGCAAGGCTGACAGTGTAATTCATCATCCTGCTTTTCAATTTCGTTAAACTTAACTGAGTCCTGATTTTTTCTTTAGTCTCTTCAAATGATCTTTCAGGCAATTCAACCTTGCCGCTTTTTTTCCCTAAAACTTTGAAGACCAGAAATTTCGATCCGGACTTTACCGGGCCGTAAACTTCACCCGCATCAAGCTTATAGGCAATATCACCCGCGGGCCCGAAATCGCTAACCATCGCATAACCCGATTCTCCGCCGTCAATCAAATCCGGAAGGCGCTTTTTCAATTCTGTGAAGAGTTTTTCAATATTTGTCCCGGCAGCAATTTTTTTCAAAACAGTATCCGCAAGTTCGCGTGAAGCAGTATATATTCTGAAAAGATTAAGCTGCGGCGGGCTGTATTTCTCATTAAATATTTTATCATATTGAGCGCGTACCTCCTCATCGCTGACCGATGCTGAGTCGAGAAACTTCGCCTGCAGCGCCTGTGCAAGATAATTGTCCCGCCAAGATGCCAGTTCCCGCGTTACGTCAGGTTCCGCATCAAGTCCGAGGCGGAGCCCTTCGGCAGATATCATCTCGTCTTCAATAAATTTCCTCATCCTGCGGCTGAGGGTTTTTAGCACTGCGTCCGGGTTCACATCCTGAAGGACAAGTCCGTCGAACGCAACCTGAAGAAGAAAACTATTGACAGTAACCTCTTTACCGGCGATTTCTGCAATCGTGGTATTCAGAACATCTGGCCCGAGCATCTCCCTTAAGGAAATAACATCATATGCATCCAGCTGATATGTCTTTGAAGTATCGATTTTATCTTCCCGGATCCTGGTTACCGCGTTTTCGGAAATGGCAGTTGCGAGTTTTTTGATCATTTCACTTTTCGCGACCGCATTTTTACCAGAAAAGAATTTTATATAAAATTCCCTGTAAAGTTCCTGCTCTTTTCGCAGCCTGATTATCTTCTCCGCGTCTTTATAGCTTTCATTTTCCGGATCAAATAAAATTCCTGTTTGTTCCTGCTTGTTCACCAGCCTAAAGATATACCATCCGTCCGGTGTTAGCAGAGGAGAAGTGAAGGCGCCTCTTTTTAATTTATATAATGAATCCTCAATTGCCGGATCCATCTGTCCGAAAACTATTTCAAGAGGCGATGCCTGTTCCGACAATTCGGGACTCTCAGCCAGGATAGTATCGAAGGGAATTCCCTTCTTCAGCAGGCTATGAAGATTGAATATTTCTTCTTTATCCTCTGAAAAAAGAAAATTCACATACAGTTTCTTGGAGTTGCGGATCATTCCTGCTTTGATTTCATCAGGAGAGATTTCAACTTTTCCCCTGATGATCTTTTTGTACAGGGCGTCACGCACAAACATCTTTTTGAAGGCTCCGGTCGAAATCTTCATAGCTTCAGAAGTATCCAGTCCGAGTACACCGGCTTCTGTCGCCCAGAGTTTCTCGGCTATAAGTGTATAAGCGAAGTTCATCAGTTTTTCACTGTTGCTCCGCTTAGTGGACTTCCCTTCCTGGGGTGTGAATTCATACCGTTCAAGAAATTCCCTGCCGGAGACGGATTTATCCGCAACACGGATAACCGGCATATCAAGCGAATCACCGCTGTAGGGCAGAATACTGATGCTGTATAATATTAAGAAGAAAAATATTCTCATTGAAGCTGTATTGTTCAAACTTTAAAGATAAGAAAATAATCACTTTTAAATTAGGAAGTAATAAGGCGGGTACCGTAAGGAAGTGGTATCGCGGTTATAGCAACCGGATACCACTCCCCCCGGAAAAAACCATAAAATCAGGCCGTCGCCGCTGCGTTCCTTTGCGCTATAAACCTGTTGTAAATCAGCAGGGCAATCCCCGAAATCAAACCGATAGCTGCAAAAATTATCCATATCATATATGCTTCATCGTATGCGGTTGCCATTTGATCCGAGCGCAGCGTTTTCGGATCGGGGCAGTATGCCGTCAGCAGATATCCGGAGAGTCCGAATCCGAGAAGAGAAGCAAAAAACGAATGAAGGTGCCCGAATCCAAGGTACAACCCCTCCTCGCCTTTCGGCGCCTGAAGCGAAAAATATTCGAGATAACGGGGAGAAATAAAACATTCCGCAAGCCCCTGAAACACGATACCTGCAATCATCATTACAGTAACGGGGTGAGCAGAAAAAATTCCGAAGTTTACGGAATTGCCTGTGAACGACTGCAGCACGGGATAAAGCGCCATAGTAATTGCTGATATCGGCATCAGGAACATTCCGATTGTCATCGAAGAAAGCGCAGAAACTTTTTTCATCATTGAAGTTATGATTACAACAGTTGTCATTACAACAAAAGGATTAACGTTAGCGATCCATTCCGGAGATGCTCCCTGCCCGACGGTACGCAATACATATTTCGGCATCGTCGCGTAAAGCTGGTGCTGGATCATCCAGAATCCGGTGACGATCAGTATCAGAACGAAAAGCCTGTAGTTCCTGACGACCCTTAACAGCCCCTCCCAAACTTCCCTGAATGATTTGCCTGCGCCTTCGGAACTAATGTCCTTAAAGTAAACCGCTACCACTATCACGGCAATGAATGTCATCGCGGCTGAATAGTAATTTATTGATTCAATCCCCAGATTGACGCGCAGCGGAAAAGCGAATGTCTTTCCGAGAAATGACCCGACATTTACCATACCGTAGAATATTGAATATCCCCTTGCCCGTGTTGCCTCATTCGTTGTTTTCGCAACGGTTCCTGTAATTACCGATTTAATGAATGACCCGCCGAACATCAGCACGACTAATGCCGGTAAAACGATCGCTTTATACGGCGCAAATCCGAGTGTAAAATAGCCGATTGTCAGCAGTGTGAATGCCAGGATCATTGCCCGGCGGAACCCGATTTTATCGGCGAAGGCCCCGGTAAAAGGGGGAAGGAAATACAGCCCGGCAGAGAAAACACCGCCTATCCACGCCGCCCAGATATCATCATACCCGACCACATCCGTGAGATACAGAGTGATTGCAATGAAAACGGCGTAATAAGCGGCTCTTTCAAATAACTCTACTATATTCGCGGTCCAGAACGATGCCGGAAACTTCCATTCGTTTTTAACCGGTGCCGGATTTACTGTTGACATAAATATTTCTCCAACTCTTAAAATTTTTCTATTTTATTAAGATAAATAAACTGAAACAAGTTCTTAAAACAGGCTTCAATATAACATCGAAATTGACTTTTATGGAAAAAATTTTTGATCAAAAAATAATCAACCGCGCCCTGAAAAAAATTGAGGCCGGAACACAAATATTGCCGGACAAAAATCTCCCCCGCCAGGCGGTGCATACTTTCTACGGCGGCGCCCACCTTTTCAGGAATGATACAGCGGCAAAAATGGGCCAGATTGCCCTCGACGGGCTGCAAAAATACGCCGCGAACGGCGAGGAATTGATGAAGATCTTTCATACCGGCAATTCTGCAGGACTAACTAAAGACTTTTCTTCCCTGCAATTATCGGAAATATACGGGAAGGTGTACTCACGATTTAAAGATAAACTTGCCAAAGAACCAATAGAAGATTACCGCATTGATTTCGAGGACGGATACGGCGTCCGTTCAGATGAGGAGGAGGAGAAAGAAGCGTTAAGAACAGCCGAAGAAACCGCGGCGGCTATGAGAAATAAAACCCTGCCCCGGTTATTCGGGATCAGAGTTAAGCCCCTCAATACGGTTTTCCTTCCTCGTGCCTTGCGTACGCTTGAGGTATATATTACGCGGCTTCATAAACTGACCGGAGGAAAACTTCCCGCGGATTTTATGGTAACCATTCCCAAAATAGAGATTGCTGAAGAAGTTGAGGTCCTGAATAAAGCGCTGCATTTGCTTGAGGAAAAACTTTCTCTTCCGGTAAATTCCATCAGGACCGATCTGATGATTGAGTCTGCTCCTGCGGTCATTTTCGACAGGAAAATAAATCTCGAAAAAATCATCGACACTGCAGGAGAAAGATGCACCGGGGTGAACATCGGAATTTACGACTACACCTCAATGCTCGGGATATCAGCGCAGAGCCAAAGTTATGCTCACCCTTCTGTTGATTTTCTGCGGCAGATGATGAAAATTTTGACTGTCCAAAAGAATGTTTATCTCATCGACGGCGCAACACATATAATGCCGGTTGAAATCTACAAGCCATCAAAGTCAAATCCCGGAATTTCAGAAGCAGAAATACTCGCGAACACCGGATCAATCCACAAAGCGTGGCGGTTATCATTCAACAATAATCTGCACAGCCTGAATAACGGCATCTATCAGGGGTGGGACCTTCATCCTTATCAATTGATACCAAGATATGCATCATTATATTTCTATTTCCTTTCAGATCTGGAAAACTCCGTGGCAAGGATGAAGAACTTCTTATCATCCGCAAATAATCAGACACTGACCTCACACTATTTCGATGATGCAGCGTCCGCTTCCGGTTTGTACAATTATTTTGTAAAAGCGGTCAGTTGCGGGGCGCTCTCTGACGAAGATATTAAACCACTGAATCTGACACGCACCGATTTTCTTACCAAGTCGCTGAGGGAGTTGGCAAACAAGTAATTCCGGGATTTCTCCTTTCTTATTTCCTACTACTGACCGGCGGGCGGTGAGGTTTGTCCTTTTATTCGTATTTTTACACCGCAAAACATTCTTATTATGCTGAAAATCAACGAAATATATAAATCCATTCAGGGCGAGAGCACCTACGCCGGACTCCCGTGCATATTCATCCGCCTGACATACTGCAACCTCCGCTGCACTTACTGCGACACGGAATATGCATTTTATGAAGGCAGGGATATGTCACTTGATGAAATTATAAATCAGATATCTCAGCTTGATTGCAAACTCGTTGAAGTCACCGGGGGAGAACCGCTGGTCCAGAGTGAAAGCCTCGATCTTATGAAGCATTTATGCGATGAAGGTTATAAGGTGCTGCTGGAAACCGGCGGCAGCCTGCCCGTTGAAAATGTCGATCCGCGTGTCATAATAATAATGGACCTGAAATGCCCTTCAAGCGGGATGATGAATAAAAACAGATACGCTAACCTGCAATTCCTGAAACCCGAAGATGAACTGAAATTCGTCATAGGCGATGAGGAAGATTATGAATGGTCCAAAAATATAATTAATGAGCACAGGCTCACCGGGAGGTGCAATATCCTCTTCTCCTGCGTCTTCGGGAAAATCACTCCCGGGAAACTAACGTCACTGATTTTAAAAGATAAACTAAATGTCAGGTTCCAGCTTCAGATGCATAAATATATCTGGGCGCCTGAAACGAAAGGTGTATAATGAAAATAGCTAAAGAATTCCACTGGGAAATGGGGCACCGCCTTCCCTTCCACAAAGGCAAATGTATCAACCTCCACGGCCACTCTTATAAAGCCATTGTTGAAGTCGAGGGCACACCGGATAAAAACGGACTGGTGATCGATTTCTACGATCTGAAAAATATCGTAAACCCGATAATCGAGAAAATGGATCACGCGTTTATGGTTTATGAAAAAGATAAGGCACTGATCAAAACATTAAAGACGATCAAGACGAAAAAGATTATGGTCCCATTTCAGTCCACGGTAGAAAATATCTGCCGGTATCTCCTTGAGGAGACAGGCGATGCTTTGGATTCGTTCAGCAATATTTACTCGGTTACTGTTACCGTCTATGAGACCCCGGATTCATACGCGCGGGACACTTATTTCGGCCGGCTCCCCAACTGACAATGGCAAGATTTAAGTTAACACTCGAATACGAAGGAACACGTTTCAACGGCTGGCAGAAGCAGAAAGAAGGCAAAACAATTCAAGGTACACTGATTGATATTGCCCGCGAAATTTTCAAGTCAGATAAAGTTGATGTTCAGGGTTCCGGTAGGACAGACCGCGGCGTTCACGCTATCGAACAAATCGCCCATCTGGATGCTGATACTAACCTTAAAGAAGAGGTTATCCGTTTAAAATTCAATGATCTGCTCCCTCACGATATTAATATATTGAAAGTCGAGCGCACCTCCGGGAAGTTCCACGCCCGTCACGATGCAGTCTCACGTACTTATCTGTATCAGATAGCGAAGAGAAGAACGGCATTCGGCAAGGAATATGTATGGTGGGTAAAGGATGAACTGAATGTCGAGGCGATGAAAAAAGCTGCGGGCTATTTCGTCGGTTTTTATGATTTCATTTCATTCACCGATAAACTGCTTAAGACTGAAGAATCAAGGGTACATCTGACTGAAGTCAGAATAGAAGAAACCGGGAACCTTATTTTAATCCGGATCACAGCGTCTCATTTCCTTTGGAAAATGGTAAGGCGCGTTGTCGGCACATTGGTGGAGGTCGGCAGAGGCAAACTGAAAGCAGAAAGAATTAAGGATTTTCTGAACAGTCACGATGAGGCGCCCGCAAAATTCACCGCTCCCCCGTCAGGCTTGTATCTTGAGAAAGTTTGCTATAAAGGGGATGAACTTGACCCGCGGATTAAACCGTTCCTGAATATATGACACTCCGTACCGCAAAATTGCATTTTGCGGATACAATTATCACAAATTGTAACAATTATACTTCGAAGCAATTAGGGCGCAAGCTGGAAACTTGCGGTACGGGTGATTAGATTTTTATTTTGAGCTGAGAGCTGCTTCCAGTTCTTTAACTTTTTCTTCGAGCTTTTTGATTTTCTCGGCATATTCCGGAAGCGTTCGTATGTGCGCTTCAATTATCTGCGCTTTGCGCTGCTCTTTTACCGGATATCCGAAATATACTCCCGGTTTTGTAATCGATTTTGAGACGCCGGTCTTGGCTGCAAATATCACATTATCGGTAACCGTGAGGTGATCGGCAATTCCTACCTGCCCCGCGACAATAACATTTTTACCGATGACAGTGCTCCCCGCAACGCCGGACTGCGCCGATATCGCGGTATTCTCACCGATGACAACATTATGCGCAATCTGCACCAGGTTGTCCAGTTTGACGCCTTTTCTGATAATCGTTGATTTCAGCGCGCCCCTGTCTACCGCGCAGTTGGCGCCTATCTCAACATCGTCTTCTATTATGACATTACCGATCTGAGGCAGTTTTATAGGATAACCATTTGCATCGCGTGTAAAACCAAAACCGTCCGATCCGATAACAACACCGGGATGCAGAATTATTTTATTGCCGAGCCTGCAGTTCTCGCGGATGCTTACATTCTGGAAGATCAGGCAGTTATCTCCGATTTCAACATTCTCGCCAAGAACGGTGTTGTGAAATATCTTTGTGTTTTTTCCGATTTTACATCCGGCGGGAATGACAGCATTCATACCAATCGCCGTGTTTTCACCGATGACTGCAGAAGGATCAATGTATGCCGTTTTACTTATTCCGGAGAGCGGATAGTCAGGTGAAAAACATTTAATTAATATTGTATAAAATGCGCGTGTGGGATCATCAACTTCAAGATAAGTGATATCGCTCCGGGTTTTGTTGAAATCCCGGTTTACAAAAATCACCGAGGCTTTTGTCGTTTCAAAATACTTTGCATAGGCGGTGCTTCCCAGGAAAGTAAGTTCTCCTTCGGAAGCCTCACCGATATTTGCCAGGCTGTTAATTACCTGATTTTCATCCCCTGAAATTTTAGCGCCGGTAATCTGCGCGGCATCTTTCGCTGTTATCATATTATTTCAGTTTCGCAAGTACTGTGGCGGTAAGGTCGTGTTTCTCTTTCGCGTAAAGCATAAGTATGCCGCCGCTTCTGTCGAAAACGAAATCGTAGTCTTCCTGTTCGGCGACCTGTTTGATCACAGTAAATATCTTATTCTGTATCGGTTTCATTAATTCGTCCTGCTTAAGAAAAAGCTCGCCGTTGGTTCCGAATTTCTTTTCGCGGTATTCGGCAATCTTTTGTTCCATTTTAACAAGTTCGCCTTCGACTTCCGCCCTTACAGGATCACTCATAATAAGCTTGCGCTTTTCATAATCATTGTATTTGTCTTTCCACTCTTTTTCAAGTTTGGACAATTCTGCCTGCCACTCCTGAATGAATCCGTCAAGCTGGCGGCGCGCGTCCTGGGCGTCCGAAAGTTCATCCATAATTGCATCTGAATCAACATAACCGATCTTTGACTGCGCGTAGGAAACTACAGATAAAACAGAGAGGAAAAAGATTAAAAAATAGGACTTCATAAAATTCCTGCAACCTATATTATTGGTATCATTTAATGTCTTAACTGATCCAAAATTAATAAAAAATCGATCAAAATTTTACTGTTAATTTTTGTCCCTGCATAAAAACAGGATAAGCGGTTTGATCCGGGGAAATAAAAAAGGCAGCGCTTTAACGGCACTGCCTTTGAAGAATAAGCTGTTAAAACTTATTTTCCTCTTTTAAGCCTGTCGAGGACTTTGTATGTAATATCGTAGGAGGCATCAGCGTAAAGCAAAAGAATTTCGCCCGCTTTATCAAAAACGAACTGCATTCCTTCTTCTTTCGCTACAATTTCAATAGTCTTGAAAGTTTTATCTTTAACGGGTTTCAGGAATTCTTCCTGTCTGCGGTAAATTTCGCCTGAACCCTGGGCAAATTTTGCCCTTCTGTATTCTTCGATATCCTGCTGTTTTTTGATGAGCTTCTGCTGGATTTCAGCTTTTTTCGGCTCCGGCATATTTGCCTGCTGTTTCTGGTAGTCGGCATACTCAGACTGAAGTACGGTGGACATACTGTCAACTGCCTTGTTCCATTTTTCGATCAGAGCATCCAGTTCACCCTGTGCTTTAATAGCTTCAGGCAACTGCTTCAAAATAATTTCAGAATCCACATATCCTATTTTGATGGATGCCGACTGTGAGAATGCCGGTACAGTAAACATAACCATAACAGCAAACAGCATTAATGCTTTTTTCAACGTTACACCTTTAAGTTGATTAATAAATAAAATATTGTTAAAAACCTTTACCGAACTGGAAGTGGAACAGCCACGCCGGGTCGCTGCCGTCAATTGACTTCCTGTCAAATCCGTAACCGATATCAAAGCCGACAAGGCCGATCGGGTTGATCATAATTCTCGCGCCGATACCCGCCGAACGTTTCAGGTTGAATACGTCCGCGCTGTTGATATCCTGGAACACATTTCCTGCTTCCGCGAAGCCGAGTACATACAAAGGAATCGGTTCAAGCGACACGGCGAACCTGAGTTCCGCCGTGAATCTCGTATAAACACGCCCGTTATAAACGTTCCCGCTTACATCCTGCGGCCCGATTGATCTGTCGTCATAACCTCTCAGCGGCACGGTTGCGATCACTAAACCGTTGCCTCCCATATAGAAAAATTCAAACGGCTGAATCGGAGTATTCTTCTTCAGCTCTTCCAGATAACCGATATCGGCTACAGAATAGAACACAAGTTTGTTGGTATTTAATATTCTGCGGTACCATTCGGTCTTAAAATTCACTTTGTAATAATCAACATCGCCGGGTAAGAACGGTCCGCCTGAAATTTCCGCGTCAAGATTGATCGTCGATCCTGTTGAGGGGAATATCGGATTATCAACGTTCTTTCTTGAAATTCCCATACCGACTGTAAACTGGTTCGTCTTTCCTTCGCGGTAATAGCTTCCGCCGTTAAGCGTGTTGTTATACTGATATCTGAAAAACCCGGAAAGATAAAAATAATCATCCGGCCATTTTAACCTGCGGCCGAGGCGCACGGATCCGCCTGACTGGCTAAGGTCATAAATATACTGCTGCCGCGTTGAGAAGACGTCGAAACCAACGAGAGTCGGCGTGTCATACAGCCACGGCTCGGTAAAACCGAGTGAAAATGTTCTGTAAAGGTTCCCCACGCCAAACTGCCAGTTGAAACTTAGTATCTGCCCGCCGCCAAGCTGAAACGGTTCAGCAATAGAAAAATTCGTAAGCGTTACGCCGACTGCGCCGCTGAAGCCAAAGCTTCCGCTGTAGCCGATCGATGCATTTAAGTAGTCACTCGACTTCTCTTCAACCTTAAACGCGACATTAACTGTGCTGTCGTTCGCGAGTCCATAATCGACGCCCTCCTGGTACAGTTTCTCAACATTAAAATACTGCAGGTTCGCAAGCTGCTGAAGGCTTCGGAGCATCGCTGCACGGTTGAAGAAGTCGCCGGGCACTGTGTAAAGCTCGCGCCTGATCACTTTATCTTTTGTTTTTGTATTGCCGAGTATATCAACACGGCCGATCTTAAACTGGTTCTTCTCGCTGACCTGAATCAGAATGTCGATTGAATCTTCACCGACTTTTGTTTCTGTCGTGCGGAGATTGAAAGTCAGATATCCGTTGTCGAGATAAAGTGACGAGATATCATTCTGCTTTTCATTCTGCCTTAGGTTCTGATTAAATTTCTCGAGATTGTAAATATCGCCCTGCTTAAATCCGAGCCTCTCGTTTAATACTTCCTCACTGTAAATTTTGTTCCCTTCCCACACAATGTTCCTTACCTTGAACTGCGGGCCTTCATAGAGGTCTATGACGATTTCAACATCTTTCTTACCGTTTGAATAAACAAGCGAATCAGAAATTATTTCAGCATCGCGGTAACCGTTCTTCTTATAGAATTTTGAAAGCAGGTCTTTATCTTCCTCGTACTTCTTCAGATCAAGTTTGGCTGAAGCCCAGAATTTCCACCAGTATGCTTCTTCCGTTTCCTTGAATTCGGAGAGAAGGTCCGATTTCTCATAAGCAGTGTTACCAAGGAAAGTGATTTTCCTTACGGTGCTTTTTTCATTTTCTGTGATTACAAGATTGACGAATATCCTGTCTTTGATCTTTTCAATCAGATTTGAATATACAATTTCCTTCTTCTCATAAGTATAGGAGTATTCATCGGAAAGGTCTTTCAGGTTCTGCCACTTCACCGTAATTTCATCATCGGAGGTGTCGGCAGTAAAATAACGGTACGTTTTAATTTTAATGTCTGCATTGAAATAACCTTCTTCTTCGTAAGCTTTCAGAAGTCTTGCTTTCAGGCGTTCGAGTTCCTGCGGTTTGATTATTTGGCCCCGGATAAAATTCAGCTTGCCTTCAATATCGTTGTCGCCGAGTTCATCGTTGCCTTCGAATACCACCTTTTCAATTCTGGGATATTCTTCAACTTTTATAAGCAGAAACGCTCCGTCGCTGACTTCGCGCTCGATCAGGATCTGCACGTCGGAGAATATGTTAAGGTTCCATAACTGCCTTATCGCGTTGATCGTCTGATCACCGGGGACAGAAATTTCATCGCCGGATTTAAGTCCGCTGTTCGCGATAATTGTCCTGGAGTCGGCGGAACGGTTCCCTTCAACCGAAACTCCGAGGATCTTATAAACTTTTCCTTTTTGCTGCCCGCTGACATTGCTGAAGGGGGAAAAGATTACGAACAGAACAATTACAGATATTTTTATAAAACCCCGGATGGGAAAACCTCTCATCAAAACAAATCCTTTTTCTTCTTTTTAATTTGCTCACTCACTTTGCCAAATCTACGTTCACGCTTCTGAAAAGAATCAATCGCATCGTACAAATGTTTACTTTTAAATTCGGGCCAATACACATCGGATATAAAAAATTCGGTGTAGGCAATCTGCCACAGCAGAAAATTACTTACCCTGTACTCCCCGCCCGTGCGGATAAGAAGATCTGGATCAGGTATATTGGCTGTTGTCAGGTAATTTTCAAAAATTTTATTATCAATCTTATCGCTGTCCACTTTACCGCTCACAACATCGGCGGCAATTTTTTTAACTGCCTCAGTAATTTCCCATCTTCCGCTGTAGCTTAAAGCAAGTATAAGCTGCAAGCGGCTGTTGTGTTTCGTCCTGTTAAAAGCGTCAAGGAACTCATCCCTTACTTTATCAGGAAGTTGGCTGATATCACCAATGGTAGAAAGTTTAATATTATTTTTATTCAGGTCATCGATCTCGCGCCTTAAGGTGCGCAGAAGGAGCTTCATCAGCGTAGAAACTTCTTCCTTAGGGCGGTTCCAGTTTTCCGTCGAAAAGGTATATAATGTAAGGTACTCAACACCGAGTTCTGCGCATACCTCTACGATCTGCCTTACCGTTTTGACACCTTCCTGGTGTCCGGCTATTCGCGGTAGTCCTTTACTTTTAGCCCAGCGTCCGTTGCCGTCCATTATAATGGCAATATGCCTGGGGATACATCCTGAAGCTTTCAGCGCTTCACGGCGTTTTTCTTCTGAATTCATTCGTTAGTGGAAATGCACCTAATAATTTAATATAGCCTTTAAAAATATCATTCCTAAGGTTCATAATCAAGGAATCCGCAATAATTAGTTTAACCGGGCAAAAGGCCGGTTGGGAAGTTAAGTATGTGAAATTGAGCGAAAAAGGGGAAAAATTTTGTTGGAACTTAATGAGGCGGGAACCGTCTCAATCAGACAATATTGAGACGGTTCAGGCCCTCAGAAGCGAAAAGATCGTTGACAATAGGTTCATTTATGACGATCAGCCTGATCTGCTTTTTAACTTCATTATCCAGGGAGCCAATAAGTTCCTTCATAAGCGGAAAACTCACTGTGGATACACCCACAAACAACAGTAGTTTTTTATTGCTGTATTTAAGTTTCCTGCCCGCGAGGAAAGTTATCTTATTAAGAACTGCTGAATCCCGGACTTCCCGGTCGTGAATAAAAACTGCAATTGCGTGGTCCCGGCTATTTTTCGCGATTACATCCACTTCGTACCCGCCGATTTTCGGCGGTTCGGGCAAATACGTACCGTATTTCCTGCTGATAGGCGTAAAACCGTGCGCCCAAAGCTGACTTACCAGCGAGTCAATATTTCTCTGCTGAAGAGTTGTGTTAATGGAAAGCATAAAAGCTCCGTTAATTAAAAACCGGCGTTAAAGGGAGTATCGGCGTGAACCTGTTCCCTGCCAGTACCTTGATATTTGAAATTTTTGAATATTCGTATTTTTTTATCTCGTTAGTGCCCGGGCACTTGCCGTATAACACTTTTTTTCCTTCTCCGTTAGCAAGTACGAAGTAAGGATCAACCGTGATTTCATTGAGTCCGTACAGGAACCTGATTGAATTGCGGTTAACTATTGCGTTGATGAAAATGTTCGATTTCATAACATATCTCCTTTCATTAATACCATCTTGTAATGCCGAGGATCGTCCCGACAATTGAAAACTGTGAATCAACACCGACCACAATGGGCCTGTAATTTTTATTGGCGGGAATCAATGACACGATCCCGCCGCGGTTTGAATAGTATTTAACTGTCACCTCACCGTCAAGGTGCGCGACAACTACATCACCGTTAGTGACTTCATTCGTCTGCTTTATTATAAGATAGTCCCCTTCAAAAATCCCTGCATCGATCATTGAATCCCCTTTAACTTTAAGGGCGAAACAGTTATTGCCGGACGGAATAAAAGCAGGATCTACAACCAGTGAACCCTCTTTATACTGATTTGCTTCGATCGGAACACCTGCGGCAACACGGCCCAGAATCGGAAGGCTAAGGAAGTTATCCGTATAAGAGACCACTTCTTCCTCGTCCCTGTTGATCACGATACCGCGGCTGATATTGTTATCCACGGTGATGTGGCCCTTCTTCGTCAGCGCGTCCAGATGCCTCTTTACACCGTTGGTGGAGGCAATACCGAAATGCTTCGCGATCTGCCTCAGAGACGGTGCGTAACCTCTCTCAGTCCTGAAACTGACGATGAAGTCTAAGATCTCTTTTTGTCTGTCGGTTAAATCTGTTTTCATATAGTGCTCTTTTGTTCACTACTAAATTAGTGAACGGGCGTGCACTTGTCAAGGGAAATTATTTGAATTTTAGGGTAAATTTTTAGTAGCAGAATCTCAGGGAACAGGGGAAAGGAACCAGAAATCCGGAATCAATTTTATTCCTTCCCCGATACTGTTGCTGAAAATTTTGGGGAATACAAAGGGACTTAGAAACTTATCTGCATAAACACTTTCATAAACCATAACTTGAAAAGCGGATCCACAAATTCGACCTTATCACCGGATATTTCAATTATTTCCTGGTTGGATAACGACCTTTTTATACGATTGACGTTTCCCGTAGTACCGAGTTTGTATTCCCTTATCGTTTCCGAGGAACTGAATTTAGATACATTATCGCAAACAGCCTTAAGAAAATTTACCTGCGTATTTGTAAGCGAATCAACTTCTTTTTGAAAAAGAATTGTGTTCTGAAGCAGCAACTGTTCAAGCGCGTGATCAAAAACATCAGCAGAACAAATTTTGTCTGTTAAAGACCACACATTATGCGCGAACTGCTGCACAAAATATGGGTGGTTCTCCATCTGCAGAGCGATCTTCTCCGCGGTTTCTTCATTAATAGTTTTGCCGGTCTTCTTAAATCCGGCAATGATAAAGGAATTCCAATATTTTTCCGGGATTTTTTCTAAGAAGATAATGTCGCCGAATTTATAAAACGGCATTGATTTGCTTTCGAACAGTTCAGTCATCATATGCTGCTTGCTCCCGTAAAGGCAGTAATTCGCGTACGTGTGTTTCTGCCAGTTGGAACGGAGTTTTTTCTGAAACGAGAGCGGGTCATTAAAAAATGCAATGTTCTGAAATTCATCCAGACAAACGATAATCTTCAAATTTAGCCGCCTGCTCAGTTTCTCCGGCATATTAAGAATTTCATCGGGCGATTTCTCAATTTCCTTCCAGTCAAAACTGACGGAAAAATCATTCGCGGGATGGCTGCTCAATGTTAACTTCGGCGTAATCTGATGAAAAAACTTCCTCGCGGCTTCAAGCCGTTCTTTCCACTTCGGATATGCGGCACGCAGTACTTCCTTAGCAAGCAGAGAGTAAAACTCTTCCTCGCTGCGAACATTAAAAAGGTCAATAAAACAAAACCGAAGGTCAGGCTGCTTCTTAACGAGAGTCTGCGAAACACGGAAAACAAGCGAGGACTTCCCCCAGCGGCGGGGAGAGATCAGGATACTGTTAATGCCAGAGTTGATATTATCTGCGAGTCGTACCTGCTCTGTTTCGCGATCGGTGAAAGCATCACCGGAGGCGATTTTACCGAAAATAAATGGATTTTTCATAAATACTCAGGTTTACTTACACAAATGTAACTTACAACTATGTAACTTACAACTATGTAACTTACATCCCTGTTACTTCATCCGGACAGCTAAAAACTTTGCGGTTCTCTGCGTCTTCTTTGCGGCCCTTTGCGCCACTTCTAACTCTCCTGAATCGGCCGGACCTCAGAAGTGTCGCAGAGTTACGCCAAGGAGCGCAAAGTTTCGCAAAGAATATTAGATCATTGACCAACTTCCGAGCAGGTACCTTCGATGAAAAAACTAACAACTATGTAACTTATAACCCTGTTACTTCTTC
>CAIMOS010000279.1 GCA_903843135.1 uncultured Ignavibacteriales bacterium
CGGAAAGTCCTCTTTGCCTGCGATGAACTGACCGGTTTTATTACCGCTCTTAGCTATGTTATGCCGGATAAGGATATCAGCAGGGTGGAGCCAAGATCTGTCCTCAAGAAAATGAAAGACAAGGCCTTTGCAAGGAGTGTCAGCCGGGATGATATCCGTTCGGGCGCTGAAATACTTCGAATTCCGCTGGAAGAGCATATTTTATTTTGTGTTGATGCACTGACTATTTTGCATAAAGATCTTAAGGTTCAGAATGAACAGCAAAGCTAATTTTGACTTGACTGAAATCCCCCTTTTTACCATATTGTCATACAACAATTTGAAATTAAAAAGGAACACCTTAGTAAGATTTTGCTACTTTAAATAAGAATCGTAATCAATCAGGAACTTATGTTCAGCAAGATCTTAATCCGTTTTCTATTACTGCCTTTCGCGCTTTTAGGTTATTCTCCGGGTAACATCAAAGTTGTGCAATCTGACGCTTCCTCAATTACATTCGAATATAGAAGCCCTTCAATTGATTCGTCCTTAATAAACATCGACGGAAATAATTTTTACAGAATTTCAATCCGGGACGGCTACAATTTCGGCGCCATTCCGGGGAATCCCGAAATCCAGTCCGTGGCAATAAAAATTGGAACTCCTGAAATCAGCGGGAACACGATTTCTTTACTTTCAACTGAACAGAAATCATTTAATGGCATTCTTCAGCCTGTACCGGAATATAACAGGGGTAACGCAACCTTTGTCAGTAATTACAGTGAAACTGTATACGAGAAATACACTGACCAACCCCTGCTTCAACTTAAAAATGCAGGCATCATTCGAAGTCTTAATGTAGTTGATGCCGTAATAACTCCGGTTCAGTACAATCACCGGGACAAACAAATTACAGTTTATACCAAAATTGTTTTCCGTGTAAACTTCGCAAGTGCTGCTTCCAATATCAGAACTATTGAGGATAATACTCTCCGGACATTAATAGTAAATTATAACGTCGCGAAGCAGTGGATAAAAAAATCTTCCAGATTCGAAAAAGTTCAGACTGTAAGCAGTGTTTTAAGCAGCGGGAAATGGTATAAAATTCCGGTAACCGAAGAAGGTATATATAAAATTACCCGTTCACATCTGGCCCAATACGGAATTGACGCTGCTACGGTAGATCCTAGAAAAATCAGAATTTTCGGAAACGGTGGTAAGACTGTACCCGAGCCCCAATCGGCTGACAGAATTTCTGATTTAGAGGAACTTGCGATACTTGTTAGCGGCGAGGAAGACGGGGTATTTAATGAAGACGACTTTGTTCTTTTTTATGGCCGGGGAGTTAACTTTTTTGAATACGATGAAACCGCGTTAAAAGTAACACGGAGCAGTAATCCTTACGCGAAAGAAAATTCTTACTGGATTACATCCGGTTCGGTTGACGGCAAAAGAATGTCCTCCGAAAGCAACAGTTCCGCTCCGGACCAGGTAATTACTCAGACTAAATCTTATGTTTTCTGGGATGAGGATAAATTTAATATCGGAAAAACAGGAAGGATTTTTGCAGGCGACCAGTTCCAGGAGAATTCTAAATCCAAAGTATATACAAAAAAATTGGAGGGTTTGCTTCCTTCAACACGAATAACGTATTCCTACAGATTTATTAATTCCAGTTCTCAGTCTGTAGTCCTCCAGTTATCGGAATCAGATTCTGTTTTTTACTCAAGAGTTATCTCAGGGTATGGTTCCAGCGGATATTCTTATGGTATTGCCGATATCTCAACTGTATCGATACTCAAGAACCTGGCTGAGGACAGGAGCCAACTGAAATTTACTTTCAATGCTACGAGCGCTTCAACTGTCGGATATCTTGATTATTATGAAATCGCATTCGACCGGAGTCTAAAGGCAATTAATGATCAGTTGATGATCTTTACTCCCGTTTCAGAGTCCTCTAAAGTCTATGAATATAACACATCCGATTTCTCAAATACTGATATTAAGTTTTTTGATGTTTCGGATCACGCGAATGTCAAGCGAATTGTTAGTTACGAGGCACCCTCCGGAGGTTCGTTTTCATTCAGGCGCTCTGTTGCTGCAGGTAAAGCGGCGAAGATCATCGGGATTTGCAATACTAAGTATCTTACCCCTGCCGCGGGCACAGAAATTAAAAATCAAAACCTGAGAGGGGAGAGTAACGGCGCTGAATTCGTTATTATCACTCCAAAAGAATTTCGCGCGCAGGCTGATCGGCTTGCAAATTTCAGGATGAATGAAAGTACCGGGAAACTTAGCACTCTTGTTGTGAATGCGGATGAAATATTCAATGAATTTTCTGGCGGGCTGAAGGACATTTCTGCCATTAGGGATTACCTGAGATATGGTTATGATAACTGGAATATTCCTCTGCACTACGTTCTTTTGTTTGGCGACGGGGATTATGATTACCGAAATATTGAGCGGGGGACGACAAACTGGATCATCCCTTATGAAACGTCAGAAAGCCTTGATGAAATTTATTCTTACAATTCGGACGATTTCTACGGACGCATTTCCGGCGATGATAACCTCGTTGATCTTGCGGTTGGCAGGATCCCGGTTCAAAACCTGGAGGATGCGACAATTGCCGTTTCTAAACTGATTGCATATGAGAAAGAATCAGACAAGGACTTATGGCGCAATCTCATCACATTAGTTTCAGATGACGGATATACTTCAACGGCTTTTGAGGGAGATCTGCATACGCGGCAGAGTGAAAATATCGCCAGATATTATATTCCAGCGGCTTTTGATGTTAAAAAACTTTATGCGGCAGTCTATCCTACAGTATTTACTTCTTTGGGAAGAAGGAAACCATCACTAAACCAGGCAATCCTCGAATCTATTAACTCCGGAACCCTCATACTGAACTATATCGGGCACGGCAGCCCTGAATTATGGGGACACGAGCAGTTTTTTGTTAAGGATGTAACAATTCCGCAGATGATAAACAGAGATTACTTTTTCTTAACCGCGGCCACGTGTGATTTTGCGTATTTTGATAAAACATCCGGCAGGAGCGCGGGTGAAGAACTGATGATGAAAGAGGGCTCGGGTGCAATAGGTGTTTTCGCTTCATCAAGGCCGGTCTTCTCATTTCAGAATGCGGAACTCGCTTATAAATTATTTTCAAGAATGCTTTTCTCGGCGCGTGACTCGCTAAGCCTTCCCATACCGGTGGGGCTTGCATATATGTATGCGAAATCGACTCCTCCTATTGATGTACAGAATGATTCTAAGTTCCACCTTTTGGCTGATCCCACCCTGAGGCTGAATATCCCCCGATACAATTCATCTCTCGATTCCATCAACGGAATGCCGCAGTCCGCAACAATCCAGGTCAAGGCGCTCAGTACACTCAAAATTACAGGAAGTATCAGGGATGCCAATAATAACATCTGGACGGGCTTCAATGGCGAAGGGCTTCTGACCGTATATGACTCGGAAAGGAATTTACCGGTCAGTGAGTTTGGCACCGGTTATACTGTTCCTGTTCAGGGCGGGATTATTTTCAAAGGGAGAGTGAGTATCGTAAACGGTAATTTTTCGGCTGCCGTTACGGTGCCGAAAGATATCTCTTATGAGAATAAAAAAGGTAAAATTTCCTTTTATTTCCAGGGTGAGAGCAGCGATGGGCTGGGTTTCGCAAGTAATATAATTGTCGGTGGTTCTGATTCCGCCGCCAGCAACGACAATAATGGCCCTGATGTAGCCATATTTTTTGATGTGAAGGGTTCTGAGTACGCGGAATTAGTTAACCCGAATTCCACTCTCATCGTTGAACTGAAGGACGAGACCGGAATTAATACAACCGGTTTAGGTGTCGGACATAAACTCGAAGGCATCATCAATGACGATGAACTCAACTCTATTGATCTTAGCCAGTATTATATCGGAGATATTGATTCCGGCGGAAAGAACGGCGAAGTTAGATATAAATTCAGTAACCTGAGTTCAGGCGATTACAAGCTAGAGATAAAGGTCTGGGATGTTTTTAACAATCCATCTGAAAAGGTAACATACTTTTCTGTAATCCCCGGGGACCAGGTGGAGTTGCGGAATGTATGGAATTATCCGAATCCGTTTTCATCTTCGACCACATTTCTGTTTGATCACAATCAGAACCAGTCTGTCGACGTGAAAATCAACATTTATTCGATCGCGGGAAGATTGGTCAATGTTCTTGAAAAGAAGAACATTAATGACAAATACGTAAAAATTGATTTTGACGGCAGGGACAAAGAGGGAAGTTTGCTCGCTAACGGGACATATCTTTATAAAATTACCGTCACTTCTGCAGCATCCGGAAAGACCCAAAATGTACTTGGGAAGCTCAGTATTGCAAGGTAGCACCCAATTTTTAAATAGTAAATCAGCTAAAAACTTATTATAATTAATGTTCTTTCTTATTTAATAATCGGAGAAATCTAGATGACTTATTTCCTCAGGATAAGCCTAATTTTTGTTATGCTTTTGCCTTTAGGTAGGAATGTGTTTGCTCAGGGAGAAGCTGCGGTCCCTTTTCTTTTATTAGCCCCGGATTCACGTTTTTCGGCTTTAGGAGAATCGGGTGCCGGTCTGGCCGACAATTCATCCGCAATTTTTTGGAATCCCGCCGGAATCGCATATCTCACCGGTCAGGAATTTACATTCACACACAGCAACTGGCTGCCGCAATTCAAGCTCGACCTGTTTTATGACTATGCGACTTACCGCAATTATATTGAAGATATCAACGGCAGCGTTACGGCAAGTATCACATATATGAATTATGGTGAGTTTGTAAGAACCGGTGAAGGCGGTCCCGAACCGCTCGGCACCTTTAGATCTTTCGATGCCGCTGTTACTTTGGGTTATGCAACTAAAGTCACTTCCGATTGGGGCCTTGGATTCAACTTCAGGGTGATCCATAGTAATTTATCCGACCAGCCGACTGCTGAGGAAAAAGGGAAAGGCGTTGCCACAACGGTCAGTTTTGATGTAGGAGCAATGTGGCGCCCGGTAAGTCTGCCGCTTCCGTTTACAGATTACGATCTTGGCGGACAACTGAGCCTCGGAATGAATGTTTCAAACTTGGGCCCGAAAATATTTTACATAGATAAAGCACAGGCTGATCCGATACCTACAAACTTCAGGTTAGGATTCGCTTACCGGATTTATTCTGACGAATACAATTCTTTAACATACACTCTGGATTTCAGTAAGTTGCTGGTAAAGAAGGATACAACAGGGCAGAGTGATGAATTTTATCAGGCCCTCTTTACATCCTGGGTGGATAAGCCTTTTGAACAGGAGATGAGAGACATTGTAACTTCGATGGGTATGGAGTATTGGTACGGACAACCCGGCGATTTCCTTTTTGCCTTAAGAGGCGGATTCTTTTATGAAGATCCGTCCTACGGAAACCGTAAATTTATGACCCTCGGCGCCGGAATACGTTACGATATTTATGGATTCGATTTCAGTTATATTTCGACGGCTGTCTTTAAGAACGGCGAAAACCATCCGCTTTCCAACACATTAAGATTTACATTTGTTGTTGGCTGGGACGCCATTTTAGAGAGTGCCAAAGGATTACCAAGAGGACTTTAATAAAAGTTTTATAACAAAAATACTCTTCGATGGTTTAAGACCGTTGAAGAGTATTTTTTATTTTATAAAAACCTGATAAAATCAATGAAACGCAGCAATTTAGTTTTTTTAACACTACTTATTTTATTTCCGGCAGTCAACATCTCAGGGCAATTACCCTTCAGGATGACACGAAACTATCCGTCAGCAAGTTCGACAGACACTCTGAGGATACTCGCGCTGATGGTTGAATTTCAGTCAGATAATGATAAGACTACCTACGGCACCGGTAAATTCAGTTCTGTGTACACGAAAAATTACGGAAATGAAATTTTGGATCCCCTGCCGCACGACAGCGGATATTTTGCCGCGCACCTGGAATTCGCGAAGAATTATTTCAGAAAAAATTCAAGGGGGAAACAGGAAATTGAATATACTGTTCTCCCTCAGATTGTCACCGTCTCGCAAACAATGAGGAACTATTCTCCTCCGATAAAATCGACGGATTTCAAGCCCATTGTTGACTTTAGTATAGAAGCCTGGAAAGAAGCTGATTCGCTCTATACAGGTTTCGATTTTAGTAAATACAATCTTTTTATGATTTTTCACGCCGGAGTTGGAAGAGATATTTCAGTTCCTGGATCACTCGGAAACGAAAGGGACATCCCGTCGATTTTTATGAATATCGATCTCTTCAGGCAATATTACGGAAACAGTTTCGCCGGTATTCCCGTAAACAACGGCACACAATTAATTACAAATACTGCTGTCTTGCCGCAGACTCAAAACAGGGAAGTTGAACTCTTGACTGGAAGCGCATTATATGAAATTACGATTAACGGGCTCCTTGTTGCTACAATCGGTAGCAGACTGGGACTGCCTGATCTATTCAACACTGAAACCGGATTAAGTGCGATAGGCAGGTTCGGTCTGATGGACGGCCAGTCTATCTTTGCGTACAATGGATTATTCCCCCCCGAATTGAGCGCTTGGGAGAAAGTTTATCTTGGTTGGGAAACACCGGTTACTTTAACCGGATCCTCTTCTGTATTGTCGCTGACCTCAGTTCTTGCCTCAGCGGCAAGTGATACTGTTTTGTTGAAAATACCAATCAACTCGAGCGAGTACTTCCTTCTTGAGAACAGGCAGAGAGACGCGCAGGCAAACGGATCCCGGTTGACAATGAAGAAGGGCGGGAATGTAATCACAAAAGTTTTCAGCAATGATACAACGGGTTATTACAGCTACTCTACCGATTCAATTGACGGTGTACTCCTTGATGTAGATGAATTTGACTGGAGTCTCCCAGGTAGCGGTGTTTTAATCTGGCATATTAACGAAAACGTTATCAACGCTAAGAAAAGCGAAAATAGAATTAATGCTGATAAAAATAATCGTGGTGTTGATCTCGAAGAGGCGGACGGCATTCAGGATATCGGGGAGCAGTTTACGACAATATTCGGTGACCTGATTACTGCAGAGGGTAATGAAGAAGATTTTTGGTTCGCTTCAAATCCGGCTGAGTTATTTAAGAACAAGTTTGACGGCGCTTCAAGGCCGAACTCAAATTCGGCAAGCGGGGCAGCCAGTCTTATTAAGTTGAGTGATTTATCATACAATGGAAATCGAATATATTTCCGGGTTAGTAACGGCACGGATGTAGTTAAACCGATCGCGGCTAAACAGGTATCATTGGGCGGTGAATTATTACATCTAAGCCCGGTTGTATTCCTCTCAAAAAATCTTTTCCAGATTCATTCCGCAAATAAAACTTTCCTTACGGATGACTCAGTGAATGTGAAAGCCTCATTATCACTTTTTAGCTCTTTTACTTCGCCTTCAGTTACACTTAACAATTCACTTTACCTATTTGGTGCAAAGCAGAATACAATTAATGTGGCCATTTATAACAACGACAGCACAAGCCAAATGAGTTTTTCGCTTGATTCTGACGTAAATTGCCCGATGGTTATCCAGGAATCGGCATCAGAATTAAGTAAAGTAATTGCAGGAACTAAGGGGAAGGTTTTGCGGTTTCAGATTAATCCATCAGCAAATCCGTTACTTCAGAAAATTGACAGTGTAGCGCTCAGTCCATCCGACAGCATTATGCAGATTGCGGCATCAGAATCTTATTACTGCTTTGCCTATAAAACCGCAGGAAGTAATTTGTTCACCGTTCGTGATAATGAGGGTAACTCACTCAGCATTGAGGGTGAATTTAAAAAGCTGGCGCTTTACAAAACAACCGGAACCGATTTCAGGATCTGTATTCTTTCAGGTGATAACATAATTTGCATACTGGAGAAAGGGAAAGTGATTGATTCGTTTCCACTTAGATCCTCCGTTCCGGTTGATGACTTTTATTTAACAAACCCGAATAACGACAATAAGTTATTAATAAATTACACCAGCGGATCTTTTTTCTACTCGATGAATTTGTATGGCGGGATGGCTGAAAATTTCCCACACAGAGATGAAACGGGGCCTCAATTTACCAACGCGATGCTTTCTGCCGACATCTCCGCGGAGTATGGTTCTTCGTTATTTTATTTTAGGGACTCACGTGATTTTGGCGCCGTAAATTCCTCATCGGGCAGCCCGGTTACGAATTTCCCATTGGCATTTAATCAAAACTCTATACTCAGAGCTGCAATTTCCTCATCTTCATCTAAAAAAGTCCTTGTACTACTTGACGGGGCAGGTAATATGAACACCTATGAGATTTTATATCCCGGAGCTGCAGTGAATTGGTCCGGGAAATACAAAGATCAGTTTAATTCCTCTTTTGTAAATGTCGCCGGTTCTGTTATTCCCGGAAGCGATTTTATGCCCTCGAATTCGACATATAATTACCCTAATCCTGTTTATTCGGGCTCAACGTATATAAGGTATCTCGTTAATGAAGATTCCCGGATAAATATCAGAATTTATGATTTGGCCGGTGACCTTGTTAAAGAAATAAATGATTATGCTGCTGCAAATTATGAATGCGAAACAGCCTGGGATATTAATAATATTCAGAGCGGAGTTTACTTTGCTAATGTTACGGCGACCGGTAATTCGGGGAAAAAAGCGACTAAAATAATTAAGATAGCAGTAATCAGGTGAGTATGAGATTACTATTTTTAATAATTCTTCTTGCCGGAACTTCTTTTGCTCAGTTCACCGCATTTCATCCCGAACTGAACTGGTTCACACTGAAAGGGGAGAAGGTCGATGTTCATTACCACGAAGGATCCGAACGTACAGCAACAGTTGTAAAAAAAATTATGGAAGATGTTTGGGGGCCGATAACATCGTTATATAATTACGAACCGGAAAAAGTCCATTTCGTAATTAAAGACATAGATGATTACTCTAACGGCGCTACTTATTTCTTTGACAATAAAATTGAGATCTGGACAAGCGCTCTTGATTTTGATCTAAGGGGCTCTCATAACTGGCTAAGAAATGTTATCTCTCACGAGTTTACTCACCTCGTACAAATTCAGGCTTCGTTAAAGGCTACCCGTACTTTACCCGCGCTTTATTTGCAATGGCTGAACTACGAGGATGAGCGCAGGCCGGATATTTTGTATGGCTTCCCAAATGTGATAGTATCTTATCCGCTTGCTTCGCTTAATATTCCTGCCTGGTTTGCCGAAGGGACAGCCCAGTATATGCGGAAAGAGTTTGATTATGATAACTGGGATTCACACAGGGATATGATCCTGAGGAGTTATGCTCTGGAGGACAAATTGCTTACCTGGAATCAGATGGGTGTATTCGAGAAAACAAGTTTGGGTAACGAATCAGTTTACAATTCCGGATTTGCACTCGTTAAGTATATCGCGCAAAAATATGGCGAAGATAAACTCCGTGTCATCTCTCAGAAGTTGGGAAAACCTTTTAACTTTACGATGGATGCCGCAGTTAAAGATGCTATTGGTATCAGTGGGTATGAATTATACTCAGAATGGTCATCTTTTATAAAATCTGACTATAAGAACCGCGTATCAGCAATTGAATCTAACAGAGCCGAAGGAAAAATCATCGAGAGTGAAGGGTTCGGTAATTTTTATCCTCTCTTTTCGTCAAAAGGTGATAAGGTCTTTTATATTTCCAATCAGGGCAAAGATTATTTATCTCAAACCTCGCTGTACCAATATGACATCGTTTCGGGAGAAAAAAAACTTATCGCAGCCGGTACGCGTTCGACTGTTGACTGGCTCATAGATGATCAAAAGATTGTATATTCAAAACTTGGCGAAGACAATCCCAATTCGTACAATGTGCACGACCTCTATGCTTATGATATTAAATCTGAGGAAGAAACCCGCTTGACCGGCAATATGAGAGCAAATAATCCGGCTGTTTCGCCTGATAAAAGCCTCATTGCATTTGTTTTTCAAAAGGACGGTACTACAAATATCGGGCTCGTTGATTCACTGGGTAAGAATTTCAGGCAGATAACATTTTATAATGACGGTGAACAGGTTTATAATCCCCGTTTTTCCCCGGACGGGAGGAAGATTATATTCGATTATACTTATCATCACGGGAGAGATATCGCATCAGTGGCAGTTGACGGGTCATCGTTAAGTTTTATCCTGAATTCTCCAGCCGATGAAAGAAACGGTATTTTTCAGACAGACGGCAGCCTTATTTATTCTTCCGATGAGACCGGGATATTTAATCTGTACCGCCTCGATCCGGTTTCGGGAGAAAAGAAACAAATTACAAATGTTACAGGGGGCGCTTTTATGCCCGCAGTTTCGGCTGACGGAAAGATTGCTTTTGCCTCTTATACTGCTGCCGGATTCAAATTAGCATTGATCAGTAAAATAGACAGCTTACCGGCGGTTAAAAACAATTATGTGAAGTCGGCAAATTTCCCGCTAGTGCAGGAAATTAAGAACGGTGATATCGATAAATTCAATATAAATGCCCTCTCGGACTTTAAGGATAAAGATGCTGATATTGTCCAGGGAAGCAAGTATAAAGGAGCGTTTTCCAAATTAACATTTTTCCCTTTTCTCAGACTGGATAATTACAGCGCTCAGAATAAACTCATCAACAAGTTTAAACCCGGGGTTTATCTCACCTCGACAGACATTCTTAACAGGTTTTCCTTTTTTGCGGGTGGCGCTTCCAATTCACGGCTTGAATATGACCTCTTTTTGATCTTTGATTATAAAGAAAGGCTCCCGCTTCTTTTCCAGTTAGGACTGAAACCGGAACTCTCAGTAGAGTTGTTCAATGTTGTCCGAAAGGTTGATACTGAATTATTAATTGAAGAATATTCGCCTGTGACTACTGATGTATCGTACAATTTATTTGAGGTAAACCTCGTGGCAAGGCACAGGATGTTTACGAGAGAGGACAACCTTGAACTCAGATACACATATAGCAGCTATACTGCAGGGATCGGGAGTTTTATAAGTCCTATAGATCAGTCACTTTCGCCAAAATTCTATGACACTTATTTAGTCGGAAGTAATTTCCAACTCAAATACGATTTCCTGGCAAGAAAAATTTACATTGACAGCGACATCAATCCTTTGGGTTTCAGCTCAACCTTAAAGTACAACTATGAGATGAATCAATTCAACCCTGACGGTGAATACACGATCGAAGACGGCGTACTGAAACCAGACTACAAGGATTTCAATTTCCATAAGATCGAAACAACTTTAGAATACGGACTGGATCTCTATAAAAAGAATTCATTGAATTTTAAGCTGCGCGGCGGAACGATTTTCGGCCCGGCGGTCCCGGACTTTTTCGATTTTTATATCGGCGGTTTAACCGGAATCAGGGCTTATTCATTTTACTCAATCAGCGGTAATGAATATATTCATTCGCAGATCAGCCTGAGGATTCCGCTCTTCAGAGATATTGATTCGAAGTTAGGGCATATGTATCTGGATAAAATTTATCTTGTTCTTTCCGGTGACGCAGCGAACGCGTGGACCGGGTCAGTGGACAAATTAAAGGGACTCAAAAAAGGAGTAAGCGCAGAGATCAGATTTTCGCTAACATCTTTTTATCTGTTCCCGACCGCAGTATTTCTTAATGCTTCCTACGGACTTGATGAATTCAAACGCCAGGTGCGGGATATGACAATTACCTATGGAAAAGAACTCAGGATTTACGGCGGTATCCTGTTCGGTTTTGATTTTTAACACTATATTGGATGATAATTTAAGATACTGAATATGGTTATCAGATTAATTACACGGCTTATGCTCCTGATTGTTTTAATGAATACCGGCGGTTTCGCACAGTCACAGGAAAAATATTACTCAGGCGCCTTGCATCTTGATTACAGGAATGTTGAAAACATTGCAATGAATCCGGGAAAAATCAATCTGCTTCCCGAATCAAAGAAATCTCCGGTGGTCGGAGGTTTATTGTCGCTGGTATTTCCCGGTGCGGGAGAATTCTATTCAGAAAGTTATGTTAAAGCCGGTATCTTTGCGGCGATTGAAGTATCTGTTATCACGGTCGCCTTATTATACGATAAGAAAGGCGATGACCAGACAAAATCTTTTCAAAAAGTTGCCGATGCCAGATGGAGCGTTGTTAAATATGCAGAATGGCTCAACAGATTTCAGGGGGCAAACATTCCTATCGACCCGAACATATCCTTGCCCCACTGGCAGAGAGTTAACTGGGACTCTCTTAACAGGGCAGAGGCTGGCTTCTCACACAAGCTGCCGGCTTACGGTGAACAGCAGTATTACGAACTGATCGGGAAATATCATCAGTTCAGCTCGGGCTGGGACGATTTTGATCCTAATAATGCCAATAAAGAAGATCTTCCCGCAATATTTCTCGAGTACGCGGTAATGAGAGGAAAAGCAAACGATTATTATAATATTTCCACTAAAGCTTTACTTGGCCTTTATATCAATCATTTTCTCAGTACGCTCGACGGATTCTGGAGTACAGTTTCTTACAACAAGAACCTGCAGGCAAGTGTAAGAATCGATCCGGAGCAGTTTTCATATGAATACAGGCTGATTCCCCGCGTTAATCTGAAATATTATTTTTAATTTTGGGTAATAATTTTTAAGATTATTGCTTCTGCGTTTAATTGTGCTAAATAAAGAAATCTAAAACTATTATGAACATATCTCTTGTTGCAATTGTGGGCCGCCCCAATGTCGGTAAATCCACCCTGTTTAACCGTTTGGTTGGAAAGAGGGAAGCCATTGTCGATGATATGAGCGGAGTAACTCGCGACCGTAATTACGGTGAGGTCGAATGGGCCGGAAAGATGTTCAGATTGATAGACACCGGGGGCTATGTTCCCGAATCCGAGGAAATATTCGAGAAAGCAATTCGTGAACAGGTGCAACATGCTCTCTCTGAAGCTGATAGTGTCCTTTTTATTGTTGATGCAAGAACAGGTGTATTGCCTCTTGATTACCAAATTGCGGAATTAATACGGAAATCAGGCAAAAAGGCGTTTTTACTTGTAAATAAAATTGATTCAGAGGTCCAGGAAGGGTTACTTTCTGATTTTTATGACCTTGGGATCGGCCATCCGATCTCAATTTCTGCACTCTCAGGCCGCAGAACAGGTGATTTTCTTGATGAACTGACCGCCGATTTCCCATCAATTTCTGATTTGAATTTAGGAAGTAATCTTAAATTGTCTGTCGTCGGAAGGCCGAATGTCGGCAAGTCCACTTTGACAAATTCACTTCTGGGGGAAGACAGAAGTATCGTTACCGATATACCGGGTACTACCAGGGACAGCATTCACTCTCATCTGAAGTATTACGGCGAAGAGATAATTCTTATTGATACCGCCGGCCTGCGCAAAAAAGCCCGAATACACGACAACATTGAATATTTTTCGATGGCAAGAACACTGAAAGCGATAGCTGATTCAGATGTTACTATTGTCCTCCTTGATGCTGAAAAGGGGATGGAAAGTCAGGACCATTATATAATCGATGAGGCAATAAGAAGAAAGCGGGGACTGATTATTGCGGTAAATAAGTGGGATCTGGTTGAAAAAGATTCCAAAACGGCTGATAAATACAAAAAATCCCTTATCAAACAGCTTGGAATGAATGATTATATCCCTGTGATCTTTATTTCAGCAAAGGAAAAACTACGGATTTACAAGCTGATTGATTTAGCAAAATCAATTCATTCAGAACGCAAGAAAGTGATTGCCACTGATAAATTGAATGATGATCTTCTTCCGGAAATTGAAAAAATGCCGCCGCCGGCAAGCCCTACCGGCCGTGAAATAAAAATTAAATACATTACACAGGGCGGTTTGCATTATCCTGTATTTCTGTTCTTCACAAATTATCCGAAAAACATTCCTGAAAATTATAAACGTTTTCTTGAAAAAACATTAAGAAGGCTTTATGGTTTTTCGGGTGTTCCGTTAACCCTGGTCTTTAAGCAAAAATGAGACACCGCAAGAGCATAGTTGTTGTTGGCGGGAATGCTGCGGGTGCGGCAGCGGCAGCTAAGGCTAAAAGGACTTCTCCGGAGTCAGATGTATGGTTGATTGAAAAAGGGAATTATATATCTACCGGAACTTGTGAGATCCCGTATGCTATAAGCGGTGAAATATCCGACTACAAAAAACTCATTTTCTATACACCGGAATCTTTCCTCAATGAGAAAAAAGTAAATGTACGCACAGGCCACATAGTCAACTCAATCGACAGAAAAAACAAATCCCTCCAGGTAAAGGACATTGCCGACAGCAGGACATTTAATGTCGAATACGATAAGTTAATCCTCGCGACCGGCTCAGTCGTTAATCCGCTTTTTGAAGAACCGCAGCCCATAAATTATTTCGAAATTAAAACAATTACGGATCTCGAGAAGACTTTATCTTACCTTGAGAAGAATCATATAGGAACCGCAATTATTTTTGGCGCAGGCTATGTAGGATTAGAAGTCGCCGAAGCTTTCACAAAAAGGGGCTTAAAAGTGAAAGTCATTGAACGAAGTCCGGCGCTGCTGAACGATTCCGAACCGGAAATAAGGTCCGCTGTCGAAAATGATTTGAAGCTACACGATATTGATTTCTATTCATCTGCTACAAACTATCAATTCCGTACCAACAGCGGCCGTATAGGTGCGGTAGTAATCGGCAGTTTAGTGCTTGAGGGAGATTTATTTATTAACTGCACCGGGTTCAAACCAAATACTGCTCTTGCTGTTGCTGCTGGTTTGAAGACCGGTAACAGCGGCGCAATCATAGTGAACAATTACCTTCAAACCTCTGACCCTGACATATATGCTGCCGGTGACTGTATCGAGGTCACAGATTTTATTACCAACAATAAAGTAAACCTGCACTTAGCCTCTTTAGCCCACGATCAGGGGCATCTTGCCGGGTTCAATTCGGTATCAATTCAAAAGTCTGTTTATAAAAAAGTCGTAAAATCGATTTCCTTTAGGTTATTCAATTGTTTTTATTCTCATTGCGGATTGACTGAGGAAGAAGCTTTAGCGGATGGTTTCCCGGCAACGCCGGTTACTGAAGTTTTGCCAAATCTTGTAAAGGTAATGCCTGAATCATCAACAACATTCGCGAAAATTGTTTATGACAGGTCATCAAAACAGATTTTGGGAGCCTCATTCAGGGGTGGGAAAGAAGTGTCCGGTTACTGCGATTTAATTTCATTTTTGATACGTAACCGGTTACCAGTTACCAAATTATCAGAAACTGATTTCAATTATACTCCCGCGTTATCGCCTTTCAGGAATATTTTATCGGTACTTAGCCGAAAAGTGAAATGAACATATGGAAAATGTGAAACTACTAGAATCTTCGATATTAAAACGAGACCTGACGACCCTAAGAGATAAAAATTCTTCCTCAGTAGTTTTTAGTACGGCACTGAGACGGATTGCGTTAATTCTGGCGGTTGAATCAGGTTCAGTGCTCGATACAGTGAGTACAGTTGTTGATACTCCTCTGGAAAAGACTGATGGATATAAATTAAGAACAAACCCTGTCTTACTGCCGGTGCTTAGAGCCGGCTTGGGGATGCTTGAGGGGTTCAGGGAAATTTATCCTGATTCTCCAGTGGGTATGATCGGAACCAAAAGAAATGAGGCAACACTGGCAGCGGAAAATTACTACATCAATATCCCTAAATCAGCGGATGGTGATATTGTATTTCTACTCGATCCGATGCTTGCAACCGGGGGAACAGGGATTCACGCGATTGAGACATTAAAGAAAATGGGATTCAACGCGATTATTTATTTCTCTGTTATTTCTGCCCCGGAGGGGATTAACAACGTTCAAAAAGCTCACCCATCAGTAAAAATTATTACGTGTGCAATTGACAGGGAATTAAATTCAAACGGATATATTATGCCCGGATTGGGAGATGCGGGGGACCGTTATTTCTCAACCTAAACTGATGAATTTATTATTCATACTTCTGTTCGCTGTTTCTTCCGGATTTGCGGAGGATCTGCCAGATCCAAAGGTACATAATTTAGTAAAGAACGGTTTAAGAAGTTTAGTTAACGGGGATTATGACGATGCCCTTGCAAATTTTCAAAAATTGGACCGTGACTTTAAATATCTCCCCCTTGGGAAGATATACCTTGCCTCGTATGAAATTGCAATCGCCACGGATTACGCACTTCCTTATAATGATAAAAAAATTCAAAATTTACTCTACCTTGCTGAAGCCCAGTGCCAGGAATTACTAAAGAAGGATAATAATAAATGGAACAGATATTATCTTGCTCTGACTGAAGGATATAATACTCTATATGCCGGGTTGACAAATGACTGGTTCAATTTAATTTACGAGGGGATCGAAAGCATAAGTGATTACAAAGAAATTCTTAAAATGGATCCGGATTTCAGTGAGGCGTATGTCGCCATCGGTTCTTTTAAGTACTGGAGCAGCGAAAATATGCGCTATTTTACCTGGCTCCCTTTCTTTGAGGATGAAAGAGAATTGGGACTTAAATATCTTAATAAGTCCAAAACTGATTACTCATATCACGACTATATCGCTCTGGACGTTCTTTTTTGGATAATGGTAGGTAAACAGGAGTTCAATAAGGCCCGGTCCATTGCGGAAGAATCATTATCGAGATACCCAGGCAGCCGTCTGTTCAGATCCAACCTTGCCAGAGCCTATGAAGCAATTGATAAGAAGAAGGCAATTGAGACTTATCAGCAGGTACTTAATTCATTTGAGCCTCAAAGAGTAAAGAACAGGTATAATGAAATTCTCATAAAGTCAAAAATGGCAGCTCTGTACCTCGCAATGGGTGACAGCATTTCTGCATATGAGATTACGAAATATTTACTAGGACTTAAAAATCTGACCGGTCACGAACTAAAATTGCTTGATGGCAGAATGGATAAGGTCAGGAAAACTCACGAGGCAGCCAAAGCTGCCCTTGGTAAAAAATAATATGTGTATTTTTAACTTGATTAAATAATGAATTATGATAAATTGTCATTCTATAATCAGTTAAATCAATGACAGTTACCACCCACAAATATTACCTCGATACAGAACTTGCAGGTTTACTGCAGTTGTGCGATAAAAACCTGCCCGGGTATAACCGCGAACTTATTAAATCTGCCTTTGAATATGCTTCAATTGCTCACGGAGGTGATGTACGGGCCTCCCAGGAACTGTACTTCTCTCATCCTATCGCTGTTGCCCGGATTCTTGCCTCCGAAATTCCATTTGATGATGTTTGCGTGGCTTGCGGGCTTCTTCACGATGTTGTTGAGGATAATGAGAACTATACAATCGAGATGATCCAGAAAACTTTTGGGAAAGAAATAGCAACGATTGTTGAGGGACTGACAAAAATAAAAAATATTTATCGTGGTTCAGAAATTGAGCAGTCTGAACATTACCGGCGACTTCTCATATCGATTACAAAAGATATCCGTGTCATTATAGTCAAATTTGCGGACAGGTTAAATAATATGAGGACGTTGGAATTCCTCAAACCCGATAAACGGAAAAGAATCGCGAAAGAAACGCTTGAGATTTATGCTCCACTGGCGCATAGGTTCGGTTTGGGGAAATTAAAGTGGGAACTGGAAGACTTATCTTTTAAGGAACTGAATCTTCAGGCCTACGAAGAGATCAAAAAGAAAATTAACAGTAAGCGGCTTGAACGAGAGCAGTATATAGACAAATTTGCGAAACCAATAATTGAGAGGCTCAGCGAAAGGAACTATAAATACGAAATCAGCGGACGAGTCAAGCATCTCTATAGCATTTACCGCAAAATGATTCGCCGCAATAAGCCTTTCGATGAGATATATGACCTTTTCGCCGTGAGGATTATTTTGGATTCTGAGCATAGTGATGATTGCTATCACGTTTTTGGGCTTGTCAATAATATTTATTTGCCCGTACCCGGAAGATTCAAGGACTATATATCAATTCCGAAAACCAACAATTACCGTTCACTCCATACTACCGTTATTGGCCCTGACGGCAATCTCGTAGAAGTACAGATCCGCACTAATAAAATGCACGAAATTGCAGAGCAGGGTGTCGCGGCGCACTGGAAATACAAAGAAGGCTCCAATACCAACGATCCCGAACTAAGCAGATATATTACGTGGATCAGGGGGATCCTTGAGAACACCGTCGAAGACGATATGAAGAAAAATGTCGTTGAGAATTTTAAACTCGACCTCTATTCCGATGAAATTTATGTCTTCACTCCGCAGGGGGACTTAAAGCGTCTTCCGGTAAATTCCACACCTGTGGATTTCGCTTTCGAAGTGCATTCAAAAATCGGGCACCACTGCATAGGCGCAAAAGTAAATCAGCGCATTGTTCCTCTCGATACGGTCCTGCAAAGCGGGGACCAGGTTGAAATTATTACTTCCAAAAACCAGCACCCTAATAAAAACTGGCTGAAGTTTGTTAAAACCCATAAGGCAAAGACTGAAGTCAAGCGCTGGCTGAATAAGGCTGATGAATCAGTGATCAATGCCGGTAAGGAAGCAATTGAGAAAAAGCTCAAGAAAAGTAAGTTGCCCTATACACAACAGGACCTGAACCGGATCGCGATCACGCTTAAGTTTGACAATATGCGGAAGTTCTTTAAGGCAATCGGAGAAGGGAAACTTACCCTTGATGAGGTGATCGAAAGCCAGACGCCTAAGAAAAAGGAGGCGCCAAAACCGGAATCGAATGTCGTGGATATTTTTACACACGCTGCGCGTTTATCGGGCGGACAATTTGTTGTCGATGGCGAAAAGATAGGAATGAAACTGGCTTACTCTAAATGTTGTAATCCGATCCCGGGAGATTTTGTAGTAGGGTATATAACTATCGGAGAGGGGATTAAAGTACATCGGGTAAACTGCAAGAATCTGATCGAGATTTCTAAGAAGGAACCTGAGAAAATTGTATCGATCCGATGGCCGGAACTTGAGGGGGCGTCCTTCATTGTCGGGTTAAAAGTCAAAGGAGAAGATTCACCCGGACTTCTTGGCGAGATAGCTAATGTTATCGTTACCTATAAAAATACGAACATTAAATCCATCAACATCGATACAACAGATTCTCTGTTTGAGGGTGTGGTGACCTTATATGTTCAGAGCCTGGATCATCTTTCCAGAATAATCGAGAGGCTGAAGAAATTAAAAGGTATGTTCTCAGTAACCCGGCTGGAAATTTCATAATGATTACTGACTTATGAGTGAACTCAAGGGAAGGATACTTTCCATTGATTACGGGCTTAAGCGGGTCGGCCTTGCACTCAGTGATCCGATGCAGATAATATCTTCCCCGTATAAAGCTCTGCAGAATACACCTGAACTGAAAGAGTTAATCGTCGATATTATTATTTCAGAGGATGTAACCGAGGTGATTATAGGGCTTCCGGTAAGGGAGGACGGTACGCCTTCTGAAATTTATGATGAAGTTAAGAAGTTTAAGGTTTCCCTTGAAGAAGATCTTGACATACCGGTTAAGGAAGTAGACGAAAGATATTCGTCAAGTATTGCAAAAGAGAGGATGATAATTACAACGCCCGGCAAAAAGAAGCGACGGGACAAAAATCTGATCGATATTTTGAGTGCACAAATTTTGCTTGAGGACTATCTGAACGGCAAAACCGGCTGAGATTTATTTTATTTTATGTTTGACAATTTAACCAATAACTCATATTTTGCCTGATATAAAGTTTTTTAATGGAGAATTATATAATGACCCTTGACGCACTTGGAATGATAGAAACAAAAGGCCTTGTCGGAGCAGTTGAGGCTGCCGATGCTATGGTAAAAGCTGCAAAAGTTGAATTGCTCGGCAAAGAAACCATTGGTGGCGGATATGTCACAGTAATGGTCCGCGGCGATGTCGGTGCTGTTAAAGCAGCAACTGATGCAGGTGCCGCTGCCGCTCAGCGTGTAGGCGAACTGGTTTCCGTTCACGTAATTCCGCGTCCTCATTCTGATGTGGAATTAATTTTGCCAAAACGCGCAAAATAAATTTCATAGATGTCAAAAGCTTTAGGTCTCGTTGAGACCAGAGGTTTAATTGCCGCTATTGAGGCTGCTGATGCTATGGCAAAAGCAGCCAATGTTTTATTGGTCGGAAAAGAGAAAACCAATCCCGCTCTCATCACAATCAAAATCGTAGGCGATGTCGCGGCCGTAAAATCTGCAGTTGACGCCGGTGCTGCTGCTGCTGCCAGAGTGGGTGAGGTTGTGTCTACTCACGTGATTCCGCAACCTGATCAGGAACTCGAGATTCTGTTTCCGGAACTTAGAGAAGCGAATACTGACAGATCCCCCGCTGCCAGGAAAACTAAGACTGTTAAGAATGAAGAACCGGTAAAAATTGTTCCTGATGCAATGCCTCTATTCGAGAAAAAGGAAGAGGCTCAGGATGAGATTCTTATTGAACCGCTTCCATCTTCTGAGGAAAAGTTCACTCACCGGGATTCTATGGATGGAGTAAAATCAATTTCTGAAATGAATGTTCACGAACTGAGGCACGAAGCTAGAAATACACCCGGTTTTCCCATCCAGGGAAGGAATATTTCAAAAGCAGGGCGGGATGAATTACTGCATTTATTCAATCAACTTAATAAGGAATAGAGATTTCTCATTTCTTATGTCCGGAAAATAATAGCCCGAGATGAAAAATAAATTACTGGTTCTGATTTCTTGTTTTGGAATCTCAGCTATTATCTGGCTTGCTACCACCTTATCTGAGCAACACGAATATCAATTTGAATCTGTCCCTTATTTATCAGAAGTCCCTGAAGGGTTGGCTCCAACGGGTTCACTTCCCGAAAAAGTAAAAATCAAAGTGAAGTCAACAGGATGGAAATTACTTAGTTTCCTTGGTACAAGTTCGCCTGATCTTTTTATTCCGCTTGACAAAAACAGTACTTTTCAACGTGTGAATTTGAAACGCTCAGTAAGAGAGAACGGCTGGTTCTCGGCAGATATGAATCTGATCAGTATTGATCCTGAAGAAATTGATATCCTGCTCGATAAGCGAATTACTAAACGCGTTCCCGTGGGTGTGAGGAGCGAGTTGACATTTAAGCCCGGATACGGATTGTCAAAACGAGTATATTCAATCCCCGACAGTGTTACTTTATCGGGGTCATATAGGGTTCTCTCCAGGCTTGATACGGCTTTTACAGAGTACATAAAACTTGATGGACTTTCTGAATTGACAGAAATTGAGGCCGTATTCGGAGGCAGGTACTCTGATGTGCAGCCTTCAGAGGTGAAGATCATTTTTGATGTTCAGCAAATAGTGGAGAAAGAGTTTAAGTTCCACAAAATTGAGATTAAAGATCTTCCCCCGGACAGAGATATATTGCTTATCCCCGAGGGTGTAAGCCTGATTTTAAGGGGAGGAATTAATGAATTGGCGAAACTGGATACATCTGTAATTAAAGTTTACGTAAACTATAGTGAAATATTGAATTCGGAAACAGATATGGTCGTTCCGAAGACTGATCTTCCTCCGAATTATGATTTCGTTTCGTTTATCCCTGAAAAAATAAAATTTATTATTAAAAAATTCTGATATGTTTATTTCCTTCGAAGGTATAGATTTTTGCGGAAAATCCACGCAGGTAAAATTACTAAGCGACTATCTGCTGAATGAACGCGGATTTAAAATTCAAAATATCCGTGAACCCGGAGGTACGCAAATATCTGAAAAGATCCGTACAATATTATTGGACAGGAAAATATTTGATATGACGATTCAGGCGGAGATACTTTTGTTCTCTGCATCCCGCTCACAACTAGTGCAGCAGGTTATCAAACCGTCACTGAATGAGGGCACCGTTGTAATTTCTGATCGTTTTCACGACTCCACTACTGCTTATCAGGGATTCGGCAGAGGGATAAGCATAGAATACATTGAAACCATAAACAGATTCGCTATTGACGGAACTTTGCCTGATGTTACATTTATTCTCGATATTGATGTTGAAACTGCAGAGAAACGAAGAGTTCAAAAGAATACCGTACCTGACAGAATGGAAAGTGCCGGAAAAGAGTTTTTTACAAGAGTCAGAGACGGTTACCTGACGATGGCAAGATCAGATAAACGGTTTGTTGTTATTGACGGGAAGATGGATGTAATGAACATACATAAAGAGATAATCAATGAAGTGGAAAATCGATTTAAATTATGATTAAAAAGTCA
>CAIMOS010000280.1 GCA_903843135.1 uncultured Ignavibacteriales bacterium
CTTAAGGACTCTTCCGATAATCAGTTCAATATCCGGTGGGTTACAGTAGAGAGTCCGAACGGCGGAGAGGTCGTTCAGGCGGGTAAGACAACTACCGTACGCTGGAGCAACAGCAGTAACGTTTCTCTGATTAATATCGATTATACAGCAGATTCAGTTTGGACGAGTGTTGCGTCGAATATTCCCGCTGCAAACGGGACATATACCTGGACAATTCCTACGATCGGGTCCAATACTGCCAAAATCAGAATTTCCGATGCTGCTTCGGGGCAACAGATAACAGATGTATCAGATGCTAATTTTACCATCAGCCTTATTCGTGTTACTTCACCGAACGGCGGTGAGTACTTGCACAGCGGTGATACTACACGGATCCGGTGGACCACCAGTTCTGATATTTCAACAATTGATGTTGATGTTTCTTATGACAACGGCGGAACCTGGCTGAATATTCTTTCAGGAATTAATTCGTCCGGGCAGAGCGCTTTATGGACAGTTCCACAATCTGCAGCTTCTGATTCAGTTTTATTGCGCATAAGTGATGCTTCGAATCCGTTCGTGTATGACATTACGGATAATACTTTCCGTCTCTCCTCAATCCAGCTTGTTACACCGAACGGCGGAGAAAAATTACTCGTGGGTTCTCAATACACTGTCAGGTGGAATGCCGGTACTAACCTTAGGCTGATAGATCTTCATTACTCCACCAACGGAGGAAGTATCTGGATCCCGATTCAGGGTGCTCAAGCCATAAATGCTTCGGCGTCCTCCTTCAGTTGGATCATTCCGGATACACCGGCTGACTCAGTGTTTCTGCGTATTCGCAATGCTGAAAACACTTCGTTTTCTGATGTATCGAACACAAAATTAACGATAAGCAAGCTTCAGATTCTCGCTCCTAACGGAGGTCAATTAGTTTTTGCCGGTTCAGCTGTATCAATAACCTGGCTAAGCAGTTTTGTATCAAACATAGCAATTGAATACACAACTAATAATGGACTCGACTGGAACACGATCAGTTCCTCATTCCCGGCTGACAGCGGCAGGTATTCCTGGCAAACGGCCGCAGATGTGGGGATCTCAAATAAAAATTATAAAGTCAGGCTTCGCGATCTGACTACGTTGACAATAGCTGACACCAGCAATACTACATTTACAGTCAGTTACATTCAGTTAGTGTCCCCGAACGGCGCGTTCAATCAAACACTGGGGACACTTCACCAGATCAGGTGGATACACAGCGACAGTACCATCAGTAATGTTAAACTTGAGTATACGACCAACAGAGGTATCTCCTGGATTACTATTACTGAATCAGCTTCTGCATTAGGAGGTGCGTACAATTGGACAATTCCTAACACGCCTACCGCTACCGGACAGGTCAGGATAAGTGATGCATCCAATCCATCGATTTCTGACAAAAGTGACAGCACGTTTGTTATCAGCTCGATTAAAATCACGTTCCCGAACGGCGGGCCGAATCAGCGTGTACAGGCAGGAAAAACATTTACGATCAGCTGGCAGAGCGGCTTCATTAGTTCTGTCAAACTCGAGTATTCAATTAACGGTGGACAAGACTGGAATCTGATGCCGGGTGGGTCATCTGTTTCTGCCGCTTCCGGTACTTTTGCCTGGAGCGTTGTAAATATTCCGAGTGAAAATTGCCTGATTAAGATTAGCGATGCCGCGACTCCGAATATTTATGATATCAGTGATACTACCTTTAAGATTAGCGACATCAGGGTGACTTCACCGAATACACTGGATGCAAAGGAACTGAATGGCCAGACAAATATTACGTGGCAGGCATTCCATATGGACTCACTCAGGATTCTATACTCTACTGATGGCGGAAATTCATTCCCGCTCGTTGTTGGGTCTGTGGATGCTGATTCACAGCGTTATTCCTGGACTATTCCGAATATCAAGACCACTACCGGAAGGATCAGAATTGTTGATAAAAATGATTTACTGATCTATGATGACAGCGATACGAATTTTGTTGTGATTGAGTTCCCCAAAATATCCAGTGTGTACAGTTTCCAGAAAGATACCGCAAGGATTCTGTTCAGTCTGAGTACACCTACGGAAGTTGTTAACCTTACCAGACTCGAGTACGAAACCGCAAGCGGTGTGAATGATGTTACAAACGCGCTTGTGGGGACGTATTCTAACATCACAGGGCCTGTTGTTGATACAATCTATTGGAATACGCTCGGCAGCCTCAACGATTTCGAAGGAAAAGTCACGTTAAAAGCAACATTGACATCCAATTTTAATGTCACTTATAATTTACAGATAGATAGCTTTGGTGTTGATAACAAAGCCCCATTGCTAACCATCTCTTCAATACAGACACTCCAGGATCCGCTTAAATACGGTTGGGGTAATATGAGTGTTAGTTTTGACCGGGCCACCGATATTAACAGTCCTATTCTTTATAATATATTTACGACCGATTCTCTCGTATTTAACACTCTGGCGAATTCTCGGATTTACGGTGATTCCACAATCGTTTCCAATATCAAAACCAGCAGTAATTACCTGGTACGAGTTCAGGCTGTGGACCCACTTGGTAATTCGCGGTCATATGATGTCAGTTTTAAATCAACCGCAGCAGGTGATTTCAATACTGACAATGCCATCGATATTCTCGACCTTGTAACCTTCGCGAAATTCTGGACGAGTTCGGACTCAACCGGAGCGGCTGATATGGCTCCTTATGTTGATACGATCCCTAAAATTACTATCAGACGGAACCAGCGCCTTGATATGGAAGATATGTTCGTGTTTGTTAATATGTGGAATTATTACCAGACCAACAGAAGTTTGCCAAAGAAGGGAAGAGAAGCATCCTTCAATTCAGCAGCGGAACGCAGGCAGCTAAATGTTATTAAAAACAGCGAGCAATTAAGTGTTCCGATAGATCTTAAACGCGCTGAGGATATTACTGCAGTTTCCTGTGAGATATTGTATGATCCGTCGAAATTAAGATTCGATTCCCTCACAATTGCAGGCAGTTTTAATCAGCCTGTGGTGCTGAAAAGCCTCGATTCAATTAGCGGCAGAATTATCGTAGATATCGCTGAACTTGCCGGCAATATCGTTCCGCAATTTGTTCTCAAGGCCCGCATCTCTGCAAATAAAGGACCTAACGGAATTACTGACTCAATTCTTGTAAATATCAGGGCCATAAATAAGGATCTTAAAGAGTCGTATTCTAATTCAATTGTATATTCAGTGAAGGAGATCCCAGTTACTTATCAGTTGTATCAAAACTATCCCAATCCGTTTAATCCGTATACTACAATCAGATACGATCTGCCGGAGAACACAAGAGTAACATTAACCTTATTCGATATTCTCGGACAGAGAGTTGCAACATTGGTTAATGAGGAGCAGACTGTGGGAAGTTACAGCTATGTGCTGGATATGCAAAGCGCCAATCTGTCCCTGCCAAGCGGTGTTTACCTTTATCAGATCCGGACAGGTAATTACACAATGACCAAGAAATTGATGCTCATTAAATAATCGGACCAAAGAGCTATGAAAAAAATTAAAAATTATTTATTGTTTATAATTATTGCGGGAAGTTCCTTCATCTGGGATTCCTGCACGGCTAACGGAATAGTTGACAATCCGCCCCCCTTCCTTCAGATTACCGAAGGCCCTGCCGAGGGGGAGATTGTTACCCTGGACAGAGTCACGTTTGTGTGGAAGGGAAGCGGTTCAGATTTTCTTTTTAAGTACCGTCTTATGTATTTAGATGCTGATAATATCCCTACAACATATACAGACTGGACACAGTACTCAAAAGAAAGTGAAATATCCTTCGCGAACCTTGATGAAGGCAAGTATACTTTTGAAGTGCAGGCAACAGCTTCCGGGATTGAATCGCCGGCAATAAAAAGAATTTTTACCGTCAATTCGATTATTGGCCCGACTTTTTCATTCTATAAAGTCAAAACATCAATTGCTGTAAATCAGAGAGATTCAATTTCAGTTTGGATGGAAGATGTTGACAGTTTGGCCGGATTTAAGATCGTACTGACCTTCGACAGGAACATAGTGAATCTGGTTTCCGTGCGTACCGGCCAATTACCATCGGTTAAGGGTTTGAGCCAGATAATCCTGCCTGATTTTTCAGATGTTCGGATTCTTGGTAATGCAAATAATACTGGAAGGTTTGAATTAAATTCAGCATTTTTAATGGATTTTGCTTCATTCCCGGCAAATTCACTATCGGGTTCAGGAAAAGTTTTATCTCTTGTATTTGAAGGGAAACAGGCAGGTACTACAAATCTGGATATATCAAATCTGGAGTTGAGGAATATCAAAGGGCAGTTAATTTCTTTCAGCACTCCAAAGAGCGGAAAGATAGTAGTTAATTAAGCGAACAAGCCTTAGAGACCTTAAATATCGTATTCCATCCCTTCCCGGGCAAGAAAAACCTTTAGATCGGAATGAGGATAGTTCCGCTCTTTATAATGCATCGCAGTATCTAATAATTTAAATACTTCGTGATCGCCGTTTTCAGGCGCGTGATGGAAGAGCGCAAGATTTTTGACCTTTGCTTTCACGGAGATATCGATTCCTACCAGCGCAGAGCTGTGTCCCCAGTTGATCTTTTCCAATTCCTCATTGAATGAATAAGGTGCATCGAAGATCAGGAGGTCTGCCTCACTGTAAAAATCAATATATTTCTGTATTCTTTCCGGCGGTAAATTACTGTACTCACTGTCGCTGGCATAAACAAATGATTTTCCGCAATATTCGACTCTATAACCGAATGCACGTCCGGGATGATTGAGCTCAATATTCCGGATCTTTACTTTACCAATCATTATCTCGGAATCCAGCTCCAACTGCGTATAAGTTCTTTTACTCGCCATAAAGTCAAGCGAAACGGGGAAGAATCTGAAATCCTGCTGAACCTCCAGACGCTCCTTCAGTTGCGGATGAAGATGATAGAAATGTATAGTGGTTTTTGAATGGAAAGCCGGGAGAAAGAACGGGAATCCGTGGATATGGTCCCAATGTGTATGACCTATAAAAATATGAAGTTCAAGGTTTTCCGAATTACCAACTTTGCTGATAAGGTACTGTCCAAATTCTCTTAAACCGGAACCCATATCAAAAATAAATATTTTATCCTCAACTCTAAGTTCAACACACGGAGTATTTCCGCCCAGGACGCCTAAAAGTTTTTCGTCAGCATTTTTGATAAATTCCTCACGCTTGGAGGGTGTGGAAATGTCCTTTTCTGCGGCTAACTCCAGCAGTTTGAGCAACTTGTACTTTATTTCTCTTGACGTCGGAGGCGACGGAATTGATCCTCGCACTCCCCAAAATTTTGCTATCATATTAGGGATTATTTATCAAGTTAGTTGTCTGATTTTGATATTTTATAGTATTTTAGACTGATGAAAAATAATGATTCACACGATAAGACGTCGGGATTATTACAGAAATTTAAGAATTGTACCACAGCAAACCGATCCATTCTTTTATTATAATGTATGTAAATCAAATAAAAATATGCAAAAAAATGGAATTAAAAGCAATAAATATATCCCTAATTTGATCCAGCGCACGGAAACATTAAAAATCCTATTTTTATTAAAAATATGAAAACCCGGGTAATGACTATGAAATTATCACAAATAGCCTTATTGTTAACGATTTTTGTTCTGCCGGTTTTTGGGCAGAATGAAGAAGAAATCCAGGATTCTGTCGAGGTAATACTTATTGAGGCCTTTATATCTCCGGAAAAACCCAGCCAGATGGTGATCAGTTTTTTCACCTCAGAGCCGGTAAGGTCAAAACTTGTTTTTGACAGCGGTGAAATTTTCGTGGTTACCGATTCACTTCTGGATAACCATAAAGCCTCTTTCGATATCAGTTCGTTGAGGCCTGACACTACGTTTTTGAAATTCACTGTTCTGGTTGAAAAAGAGGACGGAATATCAAACCATAGTGAAGTATTCGAAGTCGAACTTCCGCGGAAGGAGTTAACGGAACTTGCCAGAGACAACACCGCACTAACCGGTTGTTTAATTGGTGGAGCCGTCTATTTGGTCCCCGGTTTTGTGCACCATTATGAGTCCGGGAAAAGTTATGCCGGATTTAACAAGGAATTTCCGGTCATTTCCTTTTTTAGGGGAGGTTATAATTATCCGATAGCGTATCTGGCGGCTGAGTATTCGCACATACCTAAAATGGCAAGGAAGAACTTTTATTCAGTTAATGCTAATTTGATACTCGAAACAAAATATATTGAGTATATAAGCGCCGGGGCAGGGTATCTGACTGATTTCGGTAATATTAGAAGTGTCAACCTCGATGTATCCGTCGGATTATTCAAATTGTTCAATGTTTTTACCGTATATGCAAAAACCAGACTGGGTTTTCCCACAGGATCCGGAAATAGCTTCAGTCAACAGTCTATCGGTTTGTTTTCATCATTTTTCTCAATTCAAATCTAGATCTTTGCATTTATGCAGAATTCAGATCGAAGCAGTTTACACTGGATACTTGCTGACTTACCGAACCGGATTATATAGTGATGCGTTGGAACATATTCCATTGAAATATGGTTTATGCTACAGTACCCTGTGACCCCGGGCCGGTGCCCGTTATTTAATTAGATTTTTCCTAAACCTTTTATTAATCCGGATGAAGTTCAATAAGAGTTTTTATTTTTTTCTGTCGCTGATATTCGTCAGTTTTGTTGTCGTCGGCTTTGGCCAGTCAGGTACGCTGAAAGGGAAAGTGACGGATAGTCTGGAGGCAGTGCCATCAGTCAATATTATTCTTTTGGATACAGAGATAGGTGGAGTTACCGGACTGAACGGAGAATATATTATTAGGAATATCCCTATTGGCGAATACGAAGTTAAAGTCAGCGCTATCGGGTACATAACTGAATATTTTGATGTGAACATTGAAACAGGCCGTACCGCTCATCTTGATATCCGGCTTCGTTCGACAACTGTGCAGATGCGAGAAATTGAGATCGTCGGAAATAAGAACCAGGATTACAGCGACACACGAACAAGTTTTATCGACTTAAATCCCAGGAGTGCCAAGATCCTTCCCGGCGCCGCCGAAGACGTATTCAGGACATTGCAATCTCTTCCTGGTGTACTGGCTCCTAATGATTTCTCAAGCCAACTTATAGTGCGTGGCAGCGGTCCGGATCAAAATCTCATTATAATTGATGGAGTGGAAATTTTTAATCCTTACCGCCTTTATGGTGTGATCAGTATGTTTAATCCATCAACTGTTTCAGATGTCAACCTTATCACCGGAGCATTCCCGGCGATTTACGGCGACAGATTATCCGCGGTGCTTGATGTTGAGAACAGGGAAGGAAATCCCGGTACGCCTTTGTCAGGGTTGATTAATGCATCAATAATCGACGCAAATCTTGTTCTGGAGGGGCGGCATCCGTTCGGAATTGAAGGAAGCTGGCTTTTAAGTTCGAGAAGAACCTATTATGACCTTATACTTGAGCCTTTTGTTAAAAATGCCGGGCTTGTTGAAGATAATGTCTCCTTTCCAAATTTCTATGACTTTCAGGCAAAACTAACTTTCAGATTGGGCCGGGGTCATAAAATATTTATAACAGGTATATATTCACGTGACGGCGTGGATGTAGTGAGTTCGAAAACTCGAAAAACCGCAGACAGCATCGCGGTCCAGAATGTCATAAGGAATAACGTTGCTTCGATTTCGTGGCGGTACGCCTCCAAAAATAAGTTTATAAATCGCCTGTATTTATCCTACTACGAGAACGGCGGAGTTGCTGATTTTGCTTCACAGGTCCTTGATCCTTCCCTGAACAGGAAAAGTTTTGAAGAAGTATTGCCTGATACTCTTAGTCCATACCTGCTCGGGTTTAAGTTCCAGTCTGATTTTTGGTTCAAGAAAACAAGTATTGAAGACCGGTTCACACTCAACTTTCGTGATATTATTTTCGAAGGAGGGGGAGGTATTGACAGGATGAAATCTATTCTTAATTTCAATTTTCAGCTCGATCCTTCGCTGCTTGCTTTCTTTTCTTCAAATCCCAATTTCAGGGCAACGCTCAATGATCTCAATGACATCCGCGGCTATAACCGATACAAAGTGTATCTGCAGAGTTCCGTAAATATTTCAGATAAGTTATTTTTGCAGCCCGGAGTTAGAGTTGATTATTATGATATTCTCAATAAAACTTATGCGGCGCCCCGGTTTTCCTTCTCTTATAAAGTTGACGATATTTCAGTAATTCGTTTCGGTTCAGGCGTTTATTATCAAAGTCCCGGTTATGAAAAGCTTCAGGACCAGAACATACTTTTCGATTTGAATCCGCAATACTCTGAAGCGCTCCAGGCTGAAAAGGCCATTCACTATGTTATTGGATTTGAGAGATGGCTCACCGCAGAATGGAATTTGAGATTTGAATCTTATTATAAAGATTTCAGGAATCTTATCGTCCAGCAGCGTATTCCCGGCAGCAGATTTTATACGGAGAAAATTCCCGGAAGAGATTCCAGGCTCGCTAATGCCTGGACGCCTCCCGTTGCGGTATATGGGGACTCCTTAACCCAAGTTCCCGTGAATAACAGTTTTGGCGAGGCATACGGGTTTGAATTGTTGCTGCAAAAGAAGAACAGCGAGATTTCTTCAAAAATTAACGGATGGATCTCTTACGCATTTGCTTTTGCTGACAGATACCAGGACGGCAAAATTATTCCCTTCAGATTTGATCAGCGCCATACTTTGAATATTGTTGGGAACTATAAATTTAGTGAGAAATGGGATATGGGAATACGTTGGCAGTTCGGCAGCGGTTATCCGATTTCTAATCCGTTAGGTATTAAGCCACGAATTCTGCTGGCCGACGCGAACGGCGACAAGATACCTGAAACACCGGTGATCGCTACAAGAAAGAGTTTTTCCGGTACAACTGAAGAGGTTATATTTGATGTTGTGTTCCCTGAAAACGACAGGTATAACTCGCGTAAACCGGCCTATCACAGGCTTGATGTTCGGGTTACATATTACAGCAGATTCTGGGACGCAGACTGGTCATTTTATCTCGATGTAATTAATATCTATAACCGATCAAATCTGATAGGCTACAATTATTACGTTAATGATGACCTGACACTCGGCAGGGAAGCAAATTATATGTTCCCAATTTTACCGACACTCGGTGTCAGTATTAAGTTTTGATAAATATTATTAATGAGCAAATCAACAAATAAAGAATATTACAGTGTAAGCGAAATTACTCTGATAGTCAAAGAGCTGCTTGAGAGTAATCTTAATGATGTTACGGTGATTGGAGAGCTTTCCAATTTTAAGCCACATTCCTCAGGCCACTGGTATTTCACTCTTAAAGACGGGTCGGCCCAGATTTCCTGTACTATGTGGAAGGGGCTAAACAGTTACGTTTTCTTCACTCCGCAGGACGGAATGAAAGTGATTTTGCGAGGGAGAGTGACAGTATATGCGCCGAGGGGGACTTATCAGCTTGATGTGAAAAGTATGCAGCCTGCCGGCGCGGGAGATTTGCAGCTTGCGTTCGAAGCGCTAAAAAACAAACTTAATTCTGAAGGTTTATTTGACGAGGAAAACAAAGTCTGGATTCCCCAGATGCCGGAGAGAATCGGTATAATTACGGCAAGGGAGGGTGCGGCGATACGGGATATGTACAGTGTGGCAAAGAGGAGATTTCCGCTTGTCGAATTATATCTTATTCCGTGCCAGGTACAGGGCGCCGGAGCCGCGGAGCAAATAGCCGCCGCGCTTGATCAGTTCAATGATGAAAAAAATGTTGATGTAATAATTTTGGGGCGGGGCGGCGGATCGATAGAAGACCTGTGGTGCTTTAATGAAGAGATTGTTGCCAGGGCAATTTTCCGCTCTGAGATACCTGTGATTACAGGGATAGGGCACGAGATCGATTTTACGATCGCAGATTTTGTTGCTGACTTGAGGGCAGCGACTCCGACTGCCGCGATGGAAATGGTCCTTCCCGACCAAAATGAAATTATCGGGGAACTTGAATCCAAAGGTACTGAACTTGAAAAATTGATTTCTGACAGACTAACGGAGTATAACAACCGCATAAGTGGTATTCTATCCTCGAGAAATTTTAACAGGCCCGTGGATACGCTAAGAACATACAGCCAGAAGCTCGATTACGAAAATATGAAGTTCACCAATTTATTTGACGGCGCTTTTGAAAGAATCAAGACCGGGACAATACATCTGACTGAAAAAATTTACCTGCACAATCCTGAAAGAATTATAAAAAAGGGCTTTGTTTTGGTTAAGCAAGCAAATAAATTTGTGGGTAGAGGTTCACAATTATTCCCCGGCGATGAGTTTGAACTGCACTTTTTTGACAAAAAAATAAATATACTGCCGAATGACAAAGACAAAAAATCCTCCCGAGACGTTTAGGGAAAAATTATCCAGGCTCGAAGCTATTTCCGAAAAACTGGAGAGCGAAGAAATGGAAATAGAAGATATGATCAAAGTCTATGAGGAAGGTATGAATCTTTCGAAAGAGTGCCTTACTATGCTGAAAGACGCTGAATTAAAAATTAACGAAATAAAATTAAACAATACTAAGATCTAATTACCCCGGAGTTACTTAATGCACGATATGAGCCAATATCCTTATTTATCTAAAGTCAATAATCCCCCTGATATCAGGAGTATGGATATATCAGAGTTGAAGGGTTTGTGCGCAGATATCCGTCAGTTTATGGTAGACGTCATTTCTGAAACCGGCGGGCATTTCGGTGGTGGATTGGGCACGGTAGAACTTACCGTTGCCCTGCATAAGGTGTTTAATACGCCTGAGGATCTTCTTGTCTGGGACACGGGCCATCAGGCTTACCCTCACAAAATTCTGACCGGCCGCAAGGAAGCTTTACACACTATACGGCAGTTAAACGGATTGTCAGGTTTTTTGAAGAGGAGTGAGAGCGAGTATGACACTTTCGGTGCAGGGCACGCTACTACATCCATCTCAGCTGCGTTGGGTATGTCGATTGCTCACCGTCATCTGAAGAATACCCGGCAGGTAGTTGCCATTATTGGCGACGGCGCAATGACAGGAGGTATGGCATATGAAGCGATGAATAACAGCGGAGTGTTAAAGGCTGATATTAAAATTGTTCTTAACGACAACAATATGTCCATCGCCCCGAATGTCTGGCAGATTTCAAATTATTTTACGGAGATGATCTCCCACCCGGAGTATAATAAATTCAAGGGATATGTCTGGGATCTGACAGGAAAACTTGATCATTTCGGCGATCGGCTAAGAGGCATCGCAGCGAGGCTCGAGAATGGTATCAAGTCTGTTGTGACTCCTGGTATGTTGTTTGAAGCGCTTGGCTTCCGCTACTTTGGGCCGGTAAACGGACATAACATACAAAAACTTGTGAAGATCTTCGAGCATGTTAAACCCCTCACGGGTCCGATAATTATCCACGTCACTACTCAGAAAGGAAAAGGATACAAACCGGCTGAAGAAGATATCCAGAGGCTTCACGCATCAACTCCCTTCGATAAAGTTACCGGTAAGGCAATCAAAAAAGGCAGTTCTGCTCCCAGCTATACAACGATTTTCGGGAATGCCCTCGTTGAAATTATCCGGGAAAACAAGGATGTTGTAGGAATTACTGCTGCAATGCCCGACGGGACAGGGCTGAATATCCTGCAGGAAAAAATACCGCAAAATTATTATGATGTGGGAATCGCTGAAGAACACGCGGTTACTTTTGCTGCCGGCCTTGCCACCCAGGGAATAACCCCGGTTGTCGCCATATATTCGACTTTTCTTCAGAGAGGTTTTGACCAGATTATACACGATGTTGCTCTGCAGAAGTTACACGCGGTTTTTGTACTCGACAGAGCCGGACTTGTTGGTGCTGATGGGCCCACGCATCATGGTACCTTTGATCTTACATATCTCAGACTGATCCCGGGGATGGTTATTATGTCACCAAAAGATGAAGCTGAGCTTCGCAACATGTTATTTACCGCTACTGAGTACAAGATAGGGCCTGTTGCGCTAAGGTATCCGAGAGGCAACGCGCTTGGCGTAGAATTAAAAGAGGGATTTGAAAAATTGGAAATCGGCAAAGCAGAAGTTCTGAAAGAAGGGAAAGATGTCACTCTGCTTGCGGTGGGATCTATGGTCGATTACAGTATCATAGCGGGTGATCTTCTTGAAAAAAAAGGAATTGACGCCCGTATCGTTAATATGCGTTTTGTTAAACCGATGGATGAAGAATTGTTGCATAAACTCGCCCGGTCAGGAGCTAAGATTGTTACTCTTGAGGAGAACACGGTCGTCGGAGGATTCGGATCCGGAGTACTTGAGTTCCTTGCGTTCCACAACTATAAGAATGATGTACTTATGATCGGTTTACCCGATAAATTTGTTGATCACGGTACTCAGTCAGAATTGCATACTCAGATCAAAATTGACCCTCAGGGTATTTGCGAACGAGTAAGCGCGTTCCTTAGCTCCGGTAAAATTAATTCAGCGGTGTAAAATTATGGCACAGATTAAAGTAGCAGTAATCGGATTAGGAAGCGCCGCGCAGTTGATTCATTTGCCTATCTTGCACAAGATGCCAAATGTAAAGGTAATCGCTGCCTGTGAGATTAATAAAAACAGGCTTAAGACCGTAGCGGACAAATTCAGCATTGAGAACAGATACACAAATTATGAAGAACTCCTTGCTGCAGATACGACAGATGCGGTTATAATAACTACTCCGACTTCTTCACACAAAGAAGTTGCTTTGCGGGCTATGGAAAAGGGTATTCCGGTATTTATCGAGAAACCTGTTGCGCGCAATTTCGCGGAAGCAAAAGCAATAGCGGACTATTCTATTAGTAAAGGGGTCCCTGTAATGGTCGGAATGAACCTGCGGTTTCGTCCTGATATTCAGTTATTAAAGTCGATGATCAAAACAAAGCAGATAAACGACATTTTCTATATAAGATCATCCTGGTATAAACCTCAAAGCAGCGAGAGCGTCTGGTTCAGCAAGCGCGAGGAGGCCGGCGGCGGTGTGATATTTGATCTTGGTATTGTTCTGCTTGATTTGGTCCTCTGGCTGCTTGATTTCCCCGAAATATCCACAGTAAGCTGTACAAACTATCATCATAACACCAAAAATGTCGAAGACTCTTCAATCAGTCATATAAGGTGTGCCAACGGCGCTACAATTGTCACTGAATCAAGTTGGTCTATGCGGCCGGAAAAAAATTCTTTTGCCCTTGATATATACGCAAAAGACGGGAGCGCAACCTTAAATCCTTTCCGTGTATTCAAGAAAAATAAAGGAATCGACGAGGAAATTACACTCCCGAGGAATGATAATATGACGGCTTTATTCTCAAAGTCCTATAACAATGAATTAAAACTCTTTATTGATGCTGTACGCGGGATAAATGCTTTTTATTCTTCCGTGACCGAAGCTGTTGAAAGAATGAAAGTTATTGAGGCTATGTACAAATCTGCAGAAGCCGGTAAGGAAATAAAAATATAATATGAAGAAAATTCTCCTCGTTGATGACGAGAAGGATATTGTTGAGTTCCTGAAGTATAACCTTGAGAGTGAAGGCTTCGAAGTAATTACCGCCTATAATGGTGAGGCTGCTCTGAATCTATTAAAAGAAAAGCCTGATCTTGTTATCCTCGATGTGATGATGCCTAAGCTAAACGGTTTTGAGGTTTGCAAAAGGATCAGGCAGGATTCTGTACACAAAGATCTCCCTGTAATATTTTTAACGGCCCGTTCATCAGAGGTGGACGAGGTGACCGGCTTAGAATTAGGAGCATATGATTATATCACCAAACCTGTTTCCCCAACAAGACTTGTCGCCAGGGTAAAATCTAATATTTTAAAGGCTCCTGGCTCCGCAGTTACAAAAAAAGATATAATCAAAATTAAGACGGGCAATATTTTAATTGACCGCAATAAGTTCAGGGTGATTTTAGACGGTGACGAGAAAATACTTCCCCGAAAAGAGTTTGAACTCTTGTATTATCTTGCCGGCAAACCCGGAGTCGTGCACACGAGGGAGGAGTTATTGAGAGAAGTTTGGGGTACAGATGTTTTTGTTGTTGACCGGACAGTGGATGTGCATATCAGGAAGATCAGGGAGAAACTAGATAAATTTGCACACTTGATAGAGACCATCAAAGGAATCGGTTATCGCTTCAAAGGTTAACGCGGGACACACATCAAGAATATTTAACTCTCTGATATTTAATCGGGTTATCTTGCTGTTCACACTGGCCTTTGTTGTTGTTGTGTTGATCGTGCCGGAACAAACTTACCACTCAGCACTGATCTTACTTTTATTCCTCATTTATATTATTTTTATTTCCCGTCAGATCAACCGTCTGAGGAAAAAGGAACTGAAAGAAATTATTGCCTCAGTGCAGCTGATCCGGGAGGAACCTTCACTGCCGACCGAAAAGATAACTCTGAATCCCAATATGAAAGAATTGGAGGAAGAACTTAAACGGACACACGAGAGGCTTAAAAATGATATTGAATACCTCAGGAAACTCGAGAAGGTGAGGACTGAATTCCTGGGTA
>CAIMOS010000281.1 GCA_903843135.1 uncultured Ignavibacteriales bacterium
TTCTGATAATTTCCTTGATGGCGGTCTGGTGCACGTTCATTCCGCTGAGGAAGACATAATCCGCCCATAGAATATCTTTATCTTTCAGTACCGCAACATTACAATCGATAAGTTTCTTTTCCCAGTCTTTCGGGAGCATTGCCGCAACTGTTATAAGTCCTAGCGGCGGTTCAGCAGATTTTTTTGAAACGAATTTTAGCGCGTCTTTAAAGCTCCAGAACGTTGAAGGGGTTTCGGGGTAAACCAACAGTATTTTCATATCTCACCTTACCTGGCTTAATTATCAAAAACTCCGGACATCACATTTATAATTATTCCGTTTTACAAATGTATTATCGCTATTTTTATAATACGTGTTTGTAAAAGTATTGTAAAAGTTGTACGCTTGGTTTTGCAGCTGCATTGCTGTCAGTAATTTTGTTGTGAACTAATGAAAGTTATCCGATTGACCGGAATGTGTTTTTAGTATGAAGAAGAAACGCTCTTTATGGCTCCTCACCACTGCCTTTATTTTTGCGCAGTTCGCGTGGCTCGGGCTGCTGGGCCTGTGGATTTACTGGTATGTCGCAAACTATATTATCTTTCAGCAGGTCGGTGATAAGCTGTCCCCGCAGATAGTTATCGACAGCCCCAGTGTTCTGATTTTTACAGGCGGTATCATCCTTATAGTGGCCATCGCGGTGGTGATGTCATTCATCTTCCGCTATTTTATCGTCCAGATGAAGATGACGAACCTGTATGATAATTTTATCGCAAACGTAACTCACGAACTGAAATCTCCCCTGGCATCAATCCAGCTTTATCTTGAAACATTATTAAATAAAAATGTCGGGGAGGAGAAGCGGAAAGAATTTATCGGGATGATGCTGGCAGATTCCAACCGGCTTAAAAAACTTATAGATACTATTCTTGAAGTTTCCAGGCTCGAAAGGAAAGTAATATCGCATCATTATCTGGTTTACAACGCAGGAGAGGCCATCCCAAATCTAATAAGCAGATCGATAGGGCATTTCAAACTTCCGGAAGCCTCTTATAAAATCGAATGCGATACCACTGCCTGGTGCGTGCTGGATTTGGAGGCAATGCAGATCGTATTTGACAACCTTACTGACAACGCGATAAAATATTCACCAAACGGGGTCTCTATTGTGGTCAGAGTAGCAGAAAAACAGGACCATATAACAATTGAATTCACCGATCAGGGAATCGGCATTTCAAATAAGGACCTTCATAAAATATTTTCAAAGTTTGAACGCATTAACAGCGCCAATATTCCGAATGTAAAAGGAACGGGGCTGGGGCTATACCTGACCCGCGAGATTATTAAATCCCACGGCGGAAAAATCTCAGCGAAAAGCGAAGGAGAAAACCGGGGGACTGGCATTATCATTGAACTGCCGGTTTATACCGATAAAAAGAGGTCTTATCTGAATACGCTGCTAAAGAGAAATGTTAATCCGGGATTAAAAGGAGACAATAATGGATAACAGTATCAAGAACAGCAGAATCCTTCTCGTCGAAGACGAAGAAAATCTTGCCGCGGGCCTGGTGTATAATCTTGCGGATGAAGGATATAAAACAGAACTTGCCAAAGACGGGAGGGAAGCAGTCAACTGTTTTGAAAAAAATGAATACGATCTCATAATACTTGATATAATGCTTCCGTATTTTGACGGCTTTGAAATTGCACGGAAGATCAGATTAAAATCACCCAAAGTGCCGATACTGTTCCTTACGGCACGGACATCGGCGGAGGATAAGGTGCGGGGGCTGGAACTTGGTGCGGATGATTATATGACTAAACCATTTTTGCTGCAGGAGTTTTTACTCCGGGTCAGGCGTATGCTGCTCAGGGGCAGGTGGTATACACAATCTTCCGTTTCTTCTCCGAAATCTAAATTCGGAAATAATGAGGTCGATTTTGAGAATCTGGTCGCTAAGGCCGGATCGAAGACAGTTTCACTGACCCGCCGGGAAGCAATGCTTCTTAAATATTTTATTGAAAACAGCGGTAAAGTTTTATCCAGGAAAGAACTGCTTGAAAATGTTTGGCACGTTTCTTCAGATATTGAAACACGAACGGTGGACATATTCGTGTCCCGGCTGCGCAAATATTTTGAGTCCGATCCGAATAACCCGGTTTACTTCAGAAGTATCAGGGGGGAAGGGTATTCGTTTTTCGATACAGCTTCCTAGATTATTATAATTAATTCAGACGAAAATTTTTTCTTATATTAGGGTTATAAATAGGCGGTTTAATCACTTGGTAACGTGATGACAAATGTCATTTTATGATTTTACAAGGGAATGTAAAATCCAATTAATTTAAGGATCATCACACCTTTTAACGTGGAAAAGAACGGTAACGAAAAAAATATTGAATTATTGCTGCACGCCCCGGAAAAGTATATTCTGGAGAACCAGAAGGTAATCGAGATAATTGTATCCCGGTACCAAAGAGGCGGTTATTTTGCTGCAGGCGATAAAAATGAAGTGGTTCAGTATATCAATCTGAGACTGCTTGATGGTGTATTGCGTAAAATGAGGGAGCAGTATAACCAGGAATATTTTCTTTCCACATATTTCGCGGCGATAGTTAATAATCTTTGTAAAGAATATCTTGTAAAGTCAAAGAATGAAAAACTCGGAATTTCATATGAAGAGTATGCTGGCGGCCAGAAAACTTTTGATAATTCTTCCTATCAGACTCTTCTAAATGATGAAATTGACAGGCTTGAAGCCATATTCCGGATGTACCACAAAAAAAGATTAAAATTGTATTTGTCCCTTAAATTGTTTTTCAGGATACCGATAAGTCCGGAAGAACTGAAAGATTTGCGGAAACAAATCTTAAGGCAAACCCCCACTGAACCGCCGGATCTGAATCCCAAGATACTTGCATTAAAAACGGATGCACAGCTGTTCGAATTATTCGCTAAATATGCAGAAGATCCCGAGGATGTTAAAAAGGCAGGAGAGGCTTTGAAAAGATGGATATACGTTAAAATCCACGAAATTATCGATCTTCTTAACGGAACTGATAATAGAAGCAACTATGATATTGAAACGCTGGGTATTTTATTTGCAGAATACGCCGCAAAAAAATCAAATCCTTAAAGAAAATCTATATATATCAGTGATATGAGTTAAACTTTTTAACCCAGGAAATGCATCTTATACAGGAAGAAATATTAAAGTATGCTGAATACCTCCGGAAGGGGGGAAAAGATAAACTGCCCGATTCAATATTGGAGCATACCGAGGAGTGTATGCAGTGCAAGAAAGAAGTTCTTGAACTTTTCACTGTGCTGAAAGAAATTGACAGCGGAGCAAAGGTAATCGGTTCTTTAAACGGAGCCGTATCCCGTGAATTCAGGATCGGGGCTTATATAAAAGTTGCCGCCGTGATAGCCATTATGGTGTTGCCATTCTATTTTTTCTTTACCCAGGATTATTCCATAACAAAACCCCCCTATGGTAAATCCCTATCCAAAACTGATGTGAAGAGCGGTGAGGACGAGGGGGATATAAATGAATCCGCCAAGGCCGGAAGAGAAGAACTGCTCGCGGGTGATTTTAAGAATGGTACCGGAATATATTCCCCTATATCCGAATATGAAGCTGTAAGCGGGGATGTTTTTCGCAGTCAAAAATTGATTGTCATTTCTCCCATCAACGCGAAGGAATCTGACGGAGATGTCACTTTCCGGCTAAAATTTGAAAAGCCGGAACACAGGTACATAAAAGTGTTTAATAACCGCAATAAGCTGGTATTCACCACGGCCTCAGCTGACACAGGCCTGAATTTCACCGAAACTTTCCCCCCGGGATTGTATTACTGGAAGTTAGAAACCGCCTCCGACTTACTCTATTTGGGAAAATTCATTATCCACTGATCCCTCCCGGCGCCTGATCATATCTGATTATTAGCCACAAAAATCTTTTTCAAAAAACTCAAAATCTTCATTTCATTCTATATATTACAGTAGATATAGTTAAGACCGATTAACATAATCATTTTTTATTGCAATCCCCGGACGGGGCGGATTGAGAGAGATTTATCTCTTTTTAAGACGTAAAATCTAAAAATCACGGGGAGGGATTGTAATTTTTTAATAAACAGGGTTTCGGGAAGAATAACGACGGGAGTAAGGTTGGTATCAGGGGTAAAAAATCCGAGATATCAACCTTCTTATTTTTTTGAACTTCTTTTTCTTATCGTGAATAGAGAAGAAATTCGTATATGCCACCACCCCTCAAATATTCCGTGTAAGTTGATCTGAATCACATATTTCGAGAGACCGGAAAAATTAAGGGAAAGAATTCTAAAAATTCGTAAATTGCATTCATCATTTAGGAAATAAAAGGCACTTTGGGATGAAGAAAAATGCTGAACTATTAAAAAATGCCGGATTAACACTCGGTAGTATTCTTGCGATCGCGTTTGCACCAATCTTTCTTGTAGTATTGGTGATCTGGGTTGCTGTATATCTTGAAATTAAAGGCTGACCAATTTAAAAGGGTCTGCGCACTTTAGGTAATGCAGGGCGAAGCTTGTCTTCGCTCTGTATTTTTTTTATTCCCTTCAATCTTTTTTTCCGTCCGAAACTTCTCTCTGTTGTTTTTTCTTTTATCCTGATCAAATTTATAACCCAATAGTTAATTAGGTGATACGCGTATATGGAACAGTATTGCGGGGATATCCTCAGAGCAATCTGCAGGGGAGTGGTAAAATTGTTCTAAGGGCGGATAAAACCTCCGCCCAAGAAAATTACTGATAGAAGGACTAAAAGCGCGGCTACGGATTGCCGCGTGAGTTTACGGTTTCTTTACTTCTTTAAGAGCGTCTTCGAATCTTTTTACGAGGTCATCATATTTAATACCCACGATTTTAACTTTCGCGTTTTTCAGCATAATCTTCGGTTCGTCACCTTCTCCCGTAACAAATTTATAAAGATTATAACCTAAACGGTTTCTGTCATTCGGGATTGGTAAAAACTCTTTCAGATTTTCAACGATTCCGTAAACCTGTTTTTCAATGGATTCAGCAGGAAACTCATTAACTGCCGGAGGAGGTAAAGTGCTCATATAGTGTGCCTTTATGAATTATTTGATATTTATAATTTTTAATTCTTAATTTTTAATTCTTAATTAAACAAGGTATTTCCCGACAATATCTCCGAATGATGAAAGCATCTCGTCGATCTTGCTGATATCTTTTCCGCCGGCAGTAGCCACATTCGGCCTGCCGCCGCCGCCGCCGCCGAGAATTTTAGCCGCATCGCCAACAAGTTTCCCGGCGCTGAGTTTGCCGGCCTTAACGATGTCATCACTGACTATACAGATAAGCGAAGCTTTTTCGTCGACTACTCCCGCGAGCATCACAACGCCGGATTTCAACCGCGACTGCATTTCATTGCCGAACGATTTCATCTCGTCGCTGTTCTCGGCGGGGACACGACCCTTAAAGATATTCAGTCCGTTAAGAGTCACCGGGTTGGAGAGAATCTGCGGAATGACATCAAGCTTCTGCCTGAACTTCAGGTCAGCTATTTCTTTCTCAAGTTTTTTCTTCTGTTCGGCAAGTTCCTGGTATTTTTCTTCCTGTTCACGGAGCTTGTGCATTTGAGAATCGATATACCGTTCAATACCGATACCGGTAGTAGCTTCAATTCTTCTGACGCCGCTCGATATAGAAGCTTCGCTGAGTATTTTGAACAGTCCGATCTCGGATGAATTTTTAACGTGCGTTCCGCCGCAGAATTCCAGAGTGTAATCACCGAACTGGACTACGTTAACACGGTCGCCGTATTTATCACCGAAGAACATAAGCGCGCCCATTTTCTTTGCCTGTTCAAACGGAACATTGCGGTGATGGATAAGGGGAAGATTTCTGCGCAGCTGCTCATTAACGATGGCTTCAACATCACGGATCTCTTCGGCAGTCATTTTCCCGAAGTGGGAGAAGTCAAAACGCAAACGTTCCGGCCCGACAAACGAACCGGCCTGCTGAACGTGAGTTCCGAGAACCTTGCGCAGCGCCGCGTGCATAAAGTGGGTTGAGGAGTGGTTCCGCATAATGTCCCACCTGCGCTTAGAATCAACATCAGCGATTGCTTCGAGTCCTTTTTCAATAGTTACACCGTTTTCGTTGCTCACAACGTGGGCGACGCGGTTATTGATTTTTACCAGGTCGATAACTTCAAGCGAGTTATCCGCGATCAGTATTCTTCCGGTGTCATCAACCTGTCCGCCGGCTTCAACATAGAACGGAGTGCGGTCGAGTACAATAAAATCCGTATCGCCTTCTGATTTTGAAGCGAGAATATGCGCTGGATTATTCAGCCCGTCATATCCTGTGAATTCGGTTTCGGGGACGTTATCAATTCCGTCGAAGCTGAAATCATTAAGGTTGATATTTACGGAAGATAATTTCTCTTTAGTTGAAACGCGGGCCCGTGTTTTCTGTTCGTCCATCAGCGTATTAAAACCGGTTTCATCAACTTCATATCCCTGTTCGCGCGCCATAACGCTTGTAAGGTCAACGGGGAAACCGAAAGTATCGTAGAGTTTGAAGATATCAGCGCCGGGGATGGTTTTCCCGCCGGTTGTTTTAAGGTTTTTAACAATCTCGTCGAACAGTTCTATGCCGCGGTCAAGTGTGCGGTTAAAGCTTTCTTCTTCGCTTTTAATAACCCGTTCAACAAATTCCTTTTTGTGGATGATCTCCGGGAACACATCGCCCATTGCTTCGGTAAGGATTTGAACTAATTTGTAAAGGAATGGTTCCTTCAGGTTCAGTTTTCTTCCGTAACGCGACGCTCTTCTTAAAATTCTTCTTAACACATAGCCGCGGCCGTCATTGCTTGGTACGGCGCCGTCAGTGACGGCGAAGGTAAGCGTGCGGATATGATCGGCGATAACACGCATCGGGATCTTTTCATTCTCGCCGTCGTATTTAACGCCGGAAAGTTTTTCGATCTCACGAATAACAGGCATAAAAATGTCAGTATCGTAGTTACTTCCTTTTTTCTGCATAACCGCACAGAGCCTCTCAAAGCCCATACCCGTATCAACGTGTTTAGCCGGGAGATCGTGAAGCGTGCCGTTCTCATCCCGGTTATACTGGATGAATACAAGGTTCCAGATTTCGATGCATCCGGCGGTTCCCGCGTTCACGAGCGCGGGGTTATCGTAGTCATCAGTAAGATTGATGTGAATTTCCGAACAGGGTCCGCAGGGGCCGGTATCGCCCATTTCCCAGAAATTATCTTTTTCATTAAACTTTAAAATATGAGAGTGTTTAATATCGGTTTTGGTTTTCCAGAGTTCCAGGGCTTCGTCATCAGTGCGGTATACAGTCGCGAAGAGTCGTTCTTTCGGGAGACCGTAAACTTTTGTGAGCAGTTCCCAGGCCCATTCAATGGCTTCGGCTTTATAGTAGTCGCCGAAGGACCAGTTGCCAAGCATCTCGAAAAATGTATGATGGTAAGTATCGTGGCCGACTTCCTCGAGGTCATTATGCTTTCCGCTGACGCGGATGCACTTCTGCGTGTCCGCCGCGCGTTTATATTCCCTTGTTCCGGCGCCGAGGAACACATCCTTGAACTGGTTCATACCCGCGTTTGTGAAAAGTAAAGTCGGGTCCTCGAACGGAATTACCGGCGCGCTGTGCACTATCTTGTGCTGCTTCGACTCAAAATAATCTAAAAACTGCTTGCGTATCTCTCTCGATGTCATAAATCGGACGTATTATTCCTGAAAAATTAAATAGTGAACATCAAATATAAGGAGAAAATTCTTCTTTATGGTCGTTTCCCCAATTCAATAAATAGCAGTGGTCATATGGTTAAAAGAGAAAAAATTTTTGATTAAATCTTGATTTTATTGACGAATAGTTGTACATTAATCCTGTACAATAGAAAGGAGTTATTAATGTCTGTCAGGCTGACATATACGCAGGCGAGAGCTAATCTCGCAAAGTTACTGGATAAAGTTTCGGATGATAAAGAAGTCGTTATTATTAACCGAAAAAACGCTGAGAATGTGGCTTTAATTTCCGAGAGTGAACTTTCCGGGCTGCTTGAAACCGCGCATCTTTTGAGGTCACCTAAAAATGCTCAGAGGCTTCTTTCCGCGCTGTTAAATGCTGCGGAAACGGAATGCAAACCTATGTCCGTTCAGGAACTTAAAAGAGAATACGGACTTGAAGAGTAATCCTCCAAAACAACGGGTAAGTATTTTTCGGCCGGAATTCAGAGAGGACCTTTCATACCGGGTTAACAACGACAGGAAAACAGCCCTGCGGATTCTTGATTTAGTTGAAGCAGTTATGCGCGAACCGTTCGCAGGAATCGGGAAACCGGAACCTCTGCGATATCTGGGTTCTGGTGTCTGGTCCCGCAGAATCACTCAGGAGCACCGCATCGTATATGTGGTTAAAGATGAAGCAATTGAATTTATTCAATGCAGATATCATTACTGAGAATAACAGAATGACTTTTGCCGTGAATAAAATTTGTTTATCAATATAGCCATAAGTTTTATTCTGACCGGAATATAGTCTGTATTTGGGTCACTATAAGGAAATAACAATGAAGTACAGTAAAAGCATAAAACCAATAAGTTATCTGAAGGCCCACGCATCCGAATTGCTGCGTGAGGTTTCTGAAGGTGAAAAACAATGATAATCACACATAACGGTGAAGCCAAAGCCGTTCTGCAGGATATCAGAACTTATGAAAAAACCCAGGAAAGCATTGCGTTGCTTAAGATATTAGCTTTAAGCGCGAAAAGCCTGCAGGAGGGGAAGTACAAACCTTTACAGAAATCATTAGAGGATGTAAGGGAAAAAATTGAAATGATGAAAAAGGCAAAGCGTGAAGTATAATATTCACCTGATTTCTGATGCCGAATCTGATTTGCCTGATATTTACACCTGCATATACGTCAACGATTCAGAAGAAAATGCCGGGAGAGTATTCTCCGGTTTATCTGAAAAATATCAGTCATTATGCGAATTTGCAAGTCGTGGCCATAAAGTTCCTGAATTAACCAGGATCGGGGTCCATGATTTTTTAGAAATCAGTTACAAACCTTACAGGATTATCTATCAAATATTCGAGAGTAATGTATACATACACTGCATTTTGGACGGAAGAAGGGAAATACAGGACTTGCTGCGGGAGCGACTGATGCGTTAATAAATACCGCTGATTTACCCCTCCAGATCAAGCACCTTCTGTAAACGCCTCTTATGCCTCTCCTCTCCGCTGAACTTTGCCAAGAGATAGGATTTAACTAATTCACCCGCGACTTCTGTTCCGACAACACGCGCGCCGAGGCAGAGCACATTCATATCATCGTGTTCGACGCCCTGGTGAGCGGAATAAGTATCGTGGCACAAGCCTGCGCGTACACCTTTAACTTTATTGGCTGCAATACAGGCGCCTACGCCGCTTCCGCAAATAATAATTCCTTTGTCGGCTTTTTTCTCCGAGATTATTTTTGCGACAGCAATCGCGAAGTCGGGATAATCATCCTTGGTGTCATAAACAAGATTGCCGGCATCTGTTAACTCAACATCCATCCCGGATATAACTTTTTTCAGATATTCTTTAAGTTCAAATCCGCCGTGATCGGCGCCGATAACAACTTTCATTAATTGTTTCCTTTATTCAAAAATTAATATCAGTTAAGGAATTCCCACGCGATGCCGAAACGGATCCCTCTCCGGTGCATCGGGTAGTAGGGAATAAGATAATATTTTCTGTCAAGCAGATTCTCAAAAGAAAAATAGGCATACGCGGCGTCCTGTATCTTTCCGGCGGTGAAGAAGTCGAGTGTCCCGTTGGCAGGCACATCTCCATTGTCACCGTATACACGCTGGTAAATATGATCATAAAGCGAATTCTGAAATGATGAATTGCCCTTCAGTATCAACCCCGATTTTAGATTAAGGGACGAGTCAAACAACACATCCGTGTAATAAACGCCGAGCGCGTAGCTGAACTCAGGAACCGGGGTGCGGTTTGCAGAATTCATATAATTAAAGCGCAGTTCAGTAGTAATGAATCCGGTTTTTATCTCAATATCTGCGCCGGCGCCGAATAATTCAGTCTCCTTCTCCTGGAAGGAAACTGCGGTATAAGATCCGTTCAGAAAGGCGGGAAGAACGACAATTGTTGTCCCGGAAAGTGTTGTAGTATTGAGAAACATAAATGTATTAGCTTTAATGTTCCTCGAGATATACTTTGCGGAAGCCTCGAAGTTAAACAGTTCATATGTCAGGCCGTCTGTGTTGCCCGCGCGTTCGAATAACGAAGCGCCTGTATAAAAAATAAAATTCCCGGCTGCGGCCGATAAATCCGCGCCCGCGCCAAGGAATCCGGTGTTATTTCTCGTGTGTATTTTTACAAAAACTGACGGTGTAACTCCCCCAAACAATTTGCCTTTAACCGCGGCTTTTAAATTTGCGAAATCAGCATCCGTAGTGTTAGCAAACATTGTGGAAACATTTTTTTCATACTGTACCGAAGTGTAGAGGTCAGCATATTTTAACACCAGGTTGTTATTCATTTCAAATCCGGTGGCGTGGTAGCCGAAGTTACTCTTAATTCCATTGGCGGAGTTCTCATTCTGCCTGAATTCATCGAGGCCGTCCATCGCGTAGACGTTTAGTTCGGTGATGCTGCCTCTGCCGTAACGCAGCAATCCCTGGAACCTGATGACCTCATTAATTTTCTTGACGTAGCGGTCGGTGAATTTAACCGGCGCGCTTATCTCATCATAAAGAACTTCTTCCACCACAGACGGATCATAAATTGCTTTTATCGAATCGAGATCAACTCCGCCGTTCAGGGACTGGTCCGCCTGGGAATAGTTGTAACTCAGCGCGAGATTTATGTGGTCGTTCAGGTAGTACTTAAGAGATGTTCTCCCTGTCCAGATACCGCACGATGTGGCGTCAAAACTGTTTTCGGCTTTTGCGTTCTTAAGGTCGAAATTGATACCGAATTTATTGTACGCAATCTGCGCGAAACGGAAATCCACCATCGCTTCGTCGAACGGGCCTTCATAGTATTTCACCCTTGAATATGGAACCGGCGCAGCGTCTTCGCGGGCAATAATATTGACCGCGACAGGATTGTTCAGGTCGCTTTCAAAAAATCCGCGTACAAGATTTGAAATCCGGATTGAATCCGCGTCTTCAGTCAGCAGATAATTTATATCGTAAGTGTTAAACAAACGGTTGTTCAGTTCCGTGCCGTTCTGCAGATAGGAAACCGAACCTAAACCGTATCCGTAAAAATTCACCTCATCAGGCTGACACACGGTCCCAAGCCTGCGGACAAACGTAAATGGCGCGACATCGAGAATATCACCCATATCACGGTAATCTGTTGTCAGTATCGAAGTGTTGGAGATTGTATAAGCGTTGTCGTCGTACGGAGTGTAATAAATTGGTTTAAGTGTATCTGCGGGCGCTTTTTTACGCGCAGTCCGGGAAGAATCCGCGGCTGAGACTGAGTCCTTTTTTACTGCCAGGGAATCCTGAAACTGAAAAGCGAAAGAACACGCTGTAAATGATATTAAAAGTAGTAGGGCCTTCATCCGTAACGATAATAATTTGAGTGGTAATTTACGCAGGATTGAGAAGATTAAAAATTAAGCCCGGAGAAATTCTGCTTATGCGGACCTCGTCATTGCGAGTGGATAATTATTGTGATGAAACCGGTTTGCAGGCAGGCAAAACTGGTAAATGGAACTTAATTGATGAACCCTACTTTAATCCGAATCCCGGAGAGTTAGGGGATTATTCTGCGGAGATTTTGAGGCAATCAAAATTGATTACCGATAAAAAAGCCTCTGTGATTCTACTCTCTGTTTTGTGGGACCGGGGGCTCACATTTAACTAAAAAATCTTTGTTATATTGAGGAAACGAGATTTTATTTTTGTCCCGAAAACCTTTGAAAACATACAATTATCTAACTGAAAAAATCGTAAAACGCGGCGCGGCTTTCCTGGTTCTGATCGATCCGGATAAACAGAACGGATCGTTAAAGAGCTTTACAGAGAAGTGCGCCGAAGCAGGCGTGGATGGTTTTCTGGTCGGGGGGAGTTTAATGATGAGCGGGAACCACGAAGAGACGATTAAGGAAATAAAATCCCTCTCAAATTTACCGGTCATAATATTCCCCGGAAGTATAAACCAGGTTTCCGGGTATGCAGACGCGCTTCTGTTCATTTCCCTGATAAGCGGAAGAAACCCCGAGCATCTGATCGGCAAGCACGTTATGTCGGCACCGCTGATTAAAAACTACGGCCTGGAGCCGATCTCGACCGGATATATGCTTATAGAATCCGGTGTAAAAACCACAGCCGAATACATCAGCGGCAGCGCGCCGATTCCGAGGAACAAACCGGAAATTGCCGCCGCAACTGCGTTGGCCGCGGAATACCTTGGTATGAAGCTGGTTTATCTCGAGGCAGGATCCGGCGCTACGCAGACTGTTCCCTTTGAGATGGTGAAAGCCGTAAAAGCTTATTGTTCGATTCCTATTATCACCGGGGGAGGAATACGCAATCCTGAAACAGCTGCAAAGATGGTGGAGAGCGGAGCGGGTATTGTTGTGGTGGGGAATCATTTCGAAAAAGTTTCCGACACCGGGCTGATACGAGAATTCGCTGAAGCAGTTCACAGCAAAGAACCAAAAAACATTTAACATAAGATTTATATGACAGATATAGCTAAATTTATAGACTCATCTCTTGATGAGAGTTCCGAAACAAAATTAAAAATCAAAGAAAGCTGTAAGGCGGAAATAACCGCGGCGATTGAAACCATCATCTCAGCCTATAAAAACGGAAAGAAGCTTCTGCTTTGCGGAAACGGCGGAAGCGCTGCCGACTGTCAGCACATAGCGACAGAACTGATGATCAGGTTAAATCACAAAATCAACCGTCCGGCACTCCCTGCAATCGCGCTTACAACAGACACGTCAAACCTGACGGCAGGCGGCAATGATATCGGTTACGAAAATGTGTTTGCCAGGAATGTTGAAGGCCTTGGAAGCGAAGGGGATGTACTTCTCGCAATATCCACCAGCGGAAACTCACCCAATATTATTAAAGCTGTTGAAATGGCGCATTTAAAGAAGATGAAGGTCGTGGCGTTTCTTGGCGGCACCGGCGGCAAACTAAAACCGATGGTTGACGTACCGATAGTTGTCCCTTCGCCGAATACGCAGCGGATTCAGGAAGGGCATATAACAATCGCTCATATCATCTGCGAACTTGTTGAGCTGGGACTATATCCCTTGTAGGTCGAAATTTATTTCGACCGGTCAAGAGATGTCTTCCTCGAACAGAAAAGTTTTAATTTTTTCCCCAAGATCGGGATGAATCCCGCCATACAATTATACAGGAGTTGTTATGTACAGAGATATAAACGATCTTTTTGATGACTGGAAAGAAGAATCGGAATTCACGCTAAAGATATTCGGTGCAATCACCGATGCTTCGCTTGGATTAAAAATACCGGGTTATGACCGCACAACCGGAAAAGTAGCCTGGCACATCGTTCAGACACTTACCGAAATGGGAAAAGCTGCCGGATTATTTGAATATGATGATCTCGCCGATAAACCTGTCCCCGCCGCCATACACGAAGTGATTAAAGCATACTCGGAAAAAACAAAAAGCATCAGTAATTTTATTGAGAACAAAATAACGCCGGAATCGTTATTTGTCGTAACGGAGATGTACGGTGAGAAATGGGAACTGCGTAAAATGTTTTATGTTTTACTGAAGCACCAGGCACACCACAGGGCACAATTGACAGTGCTGATGCGTCAGGCAGGACTGAAGGTTCCGGGTATTTACGGCCCTTCAAAAGAAGAGTGGGCCCAATACAATATGCCTCCTCAGGAATAGTTATTTTTGAGCGGGTGGTAAAACGGACCGCTCGCCAATAACTATACTGTATCGCATCTTTGATTAACGGTCAGTCGGCAGCACCCTTTTAGGAATGCACCAAGCGGTTAAATTAAAGAAACAAAGAAATCCGGTTAAATTAAGTTAAGCCTACTTTATCAGGACGAAGGCGCTCCAGGTATTCGGGAAGGTATTTTCTTTACTGTTAATAAAATTTCTTTTTGCACTGCTCAATGCGGCGGCATAATCACTTTCTTTGGCCAGTTCTTTATAAAATTCCGCCATAAATAAACGTGTCTGATTATCGGGTACTTTCCACAGCGCCACGATAGTATTTTTAGCCCCGCCCGCCAAAAGGCTTCTGGCAAGTGAGATCACGCCCTCACCTTTTGCCGCTCTCCCGTTTCCGCCTTCACAACTGCTAAGTACAACAAGGTCATTATTAATTTTACTTGATGTAATTTCATCAGCAGTCATTTTGCTGCCTCCGCCTTCGTCATCGCTAAAAATTATGCAGCTTTCATCACCATCGTGGGTATCGGCAAAACTGTGGCCGGCAATATGCAGTATTTTGCTGTTCTTCAGTGACTGCTGAAAGTTCTGCTTAGAGGCATTTGAAGATGAATATAAATTGTTGCCCAGGTCTGTCCTTTTCATCACATCACTGATGAAAGAAATTTCCTGCACGTTATTTAAATTAGCATAAACTTCCTGATCCCGGTATTCCGGTGCAAACCCGGTAAAATAATAGGAGAAATCCTCCGCCGGGCGATTACGCTCCGGGGATAACCGGTCGAGCGATATCCTGTACTGTATTGAAACTGTTTGTGCCAGAGGAATGTCGGCTTGCGAGCGAAGAGCCTCAAAAGGCAGAAGCGCGAGTTCGGAACAAGGCACGATTGTAAGGTTTGACTTTCCTATGAGTAAATTTTTTACCGGCTTGATAATCTGAGCATATAAGGATCTGGAATATTTCCGATAATCTTCTTTTTCAATTTTCTTAATACTGCTTGTCAGCCCGTTTAGCCACAGGTTGAATTTAGTGCTCTTCCGCTGGCGCGTAATCTCAAAGTTACTCTTCGAAAAAGAGAAAATAAAAATATCATCCCGTGTCACTGCATATTCAAGTATAATTTCACTCTCTTTAACCGTACTGCAGACCGCTTCCGGGACCGGAATGGAGGCGGCATTTACTGCCGGGAAATAACCAGGGTAATCTTTTTCGATTGCCCGGGAAAGGGAATCATACGAAGAGACCCATTTGATATACTGTTTGTTCCAGGAAGAATCTCTTTCTTTCCTGACGTCCTCCCGGTCAACTATCGGGTTGAACAGTATCGAATACAGGTTTTTTCTTAGTGTTTGTTCCAGCCTGACAACGGAATCAGGCAATGAAGATAATGCCAGCGCCGCGCTTTTATTCTTGGTTTCATTCAGCACCGCGCCTCGTTTAGTTTCGGAAAAGAGAAAAGCTTCCCGTTTATGCTTTTCATTGCCTGTGAATTTATAGAGATCGTAACAGACTTTAATTCCAATATCCATTGCCGTGTTCGACAATTCGCGCAGGTGGATCTTTGAATTATCAAACCTGTAAAATTTCTGGATCCTGGAAAGGAGAGGCACGGTAAAAGAAAGCAATTCCTCAGCTTCGGTAAGCCGCTGAACGGCGGAATCGGATTTAGAAAGATAATAAAGCGCTTCAGATTTCCCCGTGACCGCTTTAATAAATTCTTTTATGGTAAGAACATTATTGATCCCGGTGCCCGGATCATTAAAGAACTCCGCAGGCTCATTTTTAACAGAGCTGTAAATGGCCTCGGCAAAATAACCGGCTGCTTCTCTGTATTTTTTCTGTGCCAGGCGCAGATCACCAATTGCGTTATTGTTTTCTGCCGTAAGATAATGTTTTCTGCCGAGCCGTGCCTTTCTGAGGCTGAGCGACTTAGAGAATAAACTGTCTGCCTCGGAGTAATTCTTCTCCAGGAAATTTATAAGGCCGATGCTAAAGGTTCCGCTTCCAAGTTCAACGTAAGAATTGGCTTTCAGGAAATTAGATTTAGCGGATTGTATATCTCCGGCTGCGAGATAGACTTCGCCGATTCTGTTAAAACTTCTGGCTAAATAAGCACGGCTTACCAGTTCGACCGACCTTCTTTCTTTAAGAGCAAGGTTGTAATAAGTGAGGGCCTTAGTATTTTCGCCCATATTAAAATGGACATCTCCGATTTTGTCATAACAGTCACTTATCCTGACGAAATTCCGGTCAGCGGACTTCAGGTGTATTTCCAGGGCAAGATTGTAATAAGCCAGCGCATTGGCGTAATCACCCTGCTGGGAATAAATCTGGCCGAAAAGATTATACATTTCGGCTTTTTCAACAGAAAGTTCAAGTGAAGACCCATCCGCCAGTTTCAAACCTTCATTAAGGTAAAAAAAGGCAGAGTCATATTCGAATTTCCTGTTAAACAATTGTGCGGTGTAGAGATGAAAGCAGACAGACTTGAAAATGTTCCCGTTCTTCAATGCAAGTCCGATTATCAGTTTATGATAGTGAATAGCGCTGTCAAGCCGGTTATATATTGCAAAATGAAGGGCATTCTCCTGATATTTGTCAATCAGAACACTGTAAAGGGAATCCGGCTTTGAGGGGAGCGCGTAGGATCTGCCGCCCAAAAAGCAGAGAAAAATGACAAGGGGGATAAAATTATGTGTTAAAATCTTAAAATTCATACCTATGAAGGGAGAAAATAATAAAATATTTTATTTTTTTCCGTTAAAAATTCACAATTCTCAGAAATTTCTATATATATGGATACAAAACGAGCAGTCTATCCTAATTTATGGGCTTACCAATTAGATTTTTGGTTGACGGTCGATATCTGGCCTGACTAAATATTTTACCCTTTGCAATCCCCGACACCTAAGGATTCCGGTTGGATATTACCAAGCAGCCGGGCCGGTGAAGAACTGGGGGACTGGGATTGTAAGGGTATTTTTTTTATTTTACTCCTGACTTCCAATCTTAACACAGGGCAAAAACTAACTCTTTCAATCAATTCATATTTTTTCTGAACATACAAATAACTAACTTAGTTGTGCATTCATTATTAATTTTTACGGATAAGCTGAATATGGAACTGATACTACCAAAACCGAATTTAGCCGCGCGCAGTGTTATTCTTAATATTGCCGGTTTCGCTTTTATCTATTTTATGCCGGCTCTGTCGCACTTAACGGCCCTGCCGCTATATTATCTTGAACCTATGCGACTGATGATAATTCTTGGCCTGGTGCACACAAACAGGACAAACACGGTTTTACTCGGGCTTTCGCTTCCGGCATTTTCATTCCTGATTTCTTCTCATCCTGCAATTCTGAAAGCATCTCTGATTTCAATCGAGCTTCTTGCTAATGCTTTTCTGTTTTTCTGGCTTGCAGGGAAGATGAAGAACTTGTTTGCGGGCGCGGCAATAAGCATATTCTTAAGCAAAGTTCTGTATTATTCGCTTAAAGGGCTTATGATATATTCGGGTGTGATGGATGCATCTCTCATAGCCACACCGCTTGCAATTCAGCTTGTGGTTACGGTACTATTGAGCCTCTACATCTGGAAGTTTATGCCGTCGGTTCGTGAGGACAGAAGGTAACATCCCGGGGTATTAGAACACCTGGTTTATCACGGCGATGTTGAAGGGATAATATCAATTAGCCCGGTTACGTAACTCCTCAGTAAAGAAGGTGCTTCTTCGATGAATTGCGCCAGCCCGCCTGGCTTTCGTATTTTACGAAAAAGATCTTCAGGTCAGCCTGGCCTTCGTAATCAACAAAGAATATTTTCTTATCAGCCTGACTCTCGTAATTGACAAAGAACCACTTGCCTTCATTATCCTTTGCCTGGCTCTGATATTTCACTTTGAAAACTTTAAGGTCGGCCTGGCTTTCGTATTTAACCGCAAACACTTTTACATCAGCCTGGCCCTGGTACTTTACGGCATAAATTAACTGTGCGGAAACAGGAGAAGTCAAACCAAGCAGGATTAAGAACAAAAAAATATATTTCATCACGGCCCCGTGTTTAGTTATATAACTCCGGCAAGAAATTCCCGGCTTAATTCAAATTTAAGAATTGACTCTTCCAGTACGGTTGCTCCGATTCCGGGGTCATCAGGTATATCTATGAAGCCCTCATCATCAAGTTCAACAGGCGGAGTCACAATGTCCTCCTTAAAGTAACGCTTCGTCTCCGAAGTATCACCCGGTATTGTGAAGGCTGATGCAGTCTGTAGATGAAGATTGAAAGCCCTTCCGATACCGGTTTCATCCATTCCGCCGGACCAGACGGGGATGCCGTGTTTCTGAGAGTAATCCGCAATCCGCAATGCTTCCAGCATTCCCCCGACCCGCCCCTCTTTAATATTAATTATGCGGCAGCTTCCGAGTTCAACCGCGGTTACTGCGTCATCAAGCGAATGAATTGATTCGTCAAGGCACAGCGGGGTTGTGATTTCCTTCTGCAGTTTTGAATGTTGATAGATATCGCTGTATGAAAGGGGCTGTTCAATCATAAGAAGATTAAAGTTATCCAGTTCCTTAAGGAGGGCGATATCATCAGTTGTATAATCACCGTTTGCATCCACCATCAGCTGAAGGAAAGGATGTTTATTCCTTACCGCTTCCACCCACTCCACGTCTTTCCCTTTTTTAATTTTCATTTTAATGCGGTGATAATTCCGGTCAACCGCTTCATCGACTGACGCTATCAGTTCAGGTATGCTCTCCTTAATGCCGATGCTGATGCCTGACATAATTTTCTTTTTCTCCAGCCCGAACAGCTTATAGAGCGGCACTCCTTTCATTTTGGCGATGAGGTCAAGCAGCGCGTTTTCAACAGCGGCTTTGGCCATCATATTACCCCGGATATGCTTAAGCATTTTTTCAACCTCAGTGAAACTCATTCCTGAATTAAGCTGAGGTAAAATAAAGTTCTTTATTATATGAAGGCCCGAAGTTGTTGTTTCCGGGCTGTAGTAAGGATCAGGATCCGCAACGCATTCTCCCCAGCCGCTGAAGGCGCCTGAAGTTATTTTTATGAGCAGTGCTTCTTTGCAGGTCCAGGTAAATGAACTAATCGAAAACGGCGTTACAAATGGAAGGCTGACAGTTATTGCTTCAACAGTATCTATGCCGGGGATGAAAAGTTCTTCAAGAAGGGGGTTATACGGATTTATCATAGGAGTCATATACTTTTAACCGGCTGTAAATTTTTAGGAATTCCTTTATTAATTTAACCAAAATGCAAATTAAATTCGTGCAAATTTACCCCGATTATTTCACGGCTGTAACGGCGCTCACAAAATACAAATTGTTTATATTTGAAATTTATTTTTAATACAGCAGGAAGAAATGGAAGGAATTTTTTCAACAGAAATAATTATCGCCTTAGTAACATTAGTTGCGCTTGAAATAGTGCTGGGTATAGATAATATTATTTTTATCTCGATATTGTCCGGCAAACTACCGGAGGAGGACCAGGAGAGGGCCCGTCTTACCGGACTTTCTCTCGCGGTACTGACCCGAGTAGGATTACTCTTCTCGATTACACTGATAATGAAATTAACCGCGCCCGTTGTAACTCTTTTGGGTAATGAAATATCGGGAAGGGACATAATCCTGATTACCGGCGGGCTTTTCCTGCTTGCCAAGAGCACGCGCGAGATCCACGAAAAACTGGAGGGCGAAGAGGAGCAGCAGAAAGCTAACAGCGCGTCAAAATTCGGTTCGGTCATTGTTCAGATTCTTCTTCTCGATATGGTGTTCTCTCTGGATTCGGTGATAACTGCGGTGGGGATGGTCAGCGAACTATGGGTAATGATTGCAGCAGTGATTATTGCGGTTGTTTTTATGCTCTTCTTTTCCGGTAAGATCAGTAATTTCGTGAATAACCGCCCGACAATAAAAATGCTCGCGCTGAGTTTTCTTTTACTGATCGGTTTTACGCTGATACTTGAAGGGCTTGACCAGCACGTACCGAAAGGATACATTTACTTCGGAATGGCGTTCTCATTCTTCGTGGAGATACTGAATATGCGCGCAAGTAAAAGGAAACATATTGAACCCATTAAGCTCAGAACCGCGCTTAAATAAAACCGTTTCTGAAAATTATGTTATGCCGGGAATTTGAAACCGGGATTCTTACAGGAAGTCAGGTATCCTTGCCGGCGCTGTCAGGCATACCTGATTCAAGAAAACCTATCGCGTCATCCACGGCCTGATGCGTTCCGGTGATAACTATTGAATCACCCGGAAGAAGCTTTTCGCTTCCGGAGGGAGTGGATATTACCGCGCTGTTCCTGATGATCGAGATGATCGTTGCCTGTGTTTTTGCCCGCAGGTCAATTTCTTTTATGCTTTTACCCGCACAGCTGTTCCGTGCGTCGATATAATAAACTTCAGTAAGCCCCCGCTGGAGCAGTTCATCAAGATGAATCAGCTGCGGAGCAGCCTCCGGTTCTTTTCTCATCATACTGTATGATTCGCCGCGCAATAGCGCAACCTGGCGCATTATTATATTTATCGGTACGTGATACTGCCGCATCACTTTGCTGAATATCTGAAGAGAAGTTTCAAATTCTTCGGGAATAACCTCATCAGCGCCCAGTTTAAGGAGCGGTTCAATTTCGCTGATGTATCTTGTTCGCGCTATAATATGCACTTTTGAATTTATGGATTTAATAACTTTAATCGCGATCTGTGTTGATGAGGGGTCAGAGATTGCCAGAACTGCCACGCGCGCCTTGCTCATATTAACAGCATAATTAATTTCTTTGCGCGTGATATCTCCGTATAAAATGTTTTCCCCTTCGGCGCTGTACCTTGCAACGGTATCAGGATTAATCTCAACAACCACATACTGGATGCCGGCTTCTTTGAGGGTCCTCGCGAGGTTTTTGCCGTTCAGTCCGAAACCTACAATAACAATATGTCCGTTCAGATTGAATTCCGGATGCGCATCCTCTCCCTTTTTATCTTTAATTTTATCAATACCGGATGAAATTTTATGTGTGGAATAATGGGCAAGTTTGATCATAAACGGAGTTAAGATCAGAGTGAATATCGTGGCTGCCAGGAATATGTTGAAGTAAAACTCCGAGATAAGGTTAAGGTCCATTCCTTCCTGTATAAGGACGAAAGAAAACTCGCCGACCTGCGCCAGGGTTACGCCGGCAAGTATTCCGATCCTTAAAGGATATTTCATCAGCATCACTATCACAATAATGATCCAGGATTTAACAAGGACTATACCGATAACAACAAGCGTTACAAGCGGCCCGTATTCAATAAGAAAATTTACATTCAGTAACAGGCCCACAGAAACGAAAAAAAGGCTGTTGAACACATCCTTGAAAGGCAGTATTTCGGCAGTGATCTCGTGGCTGTATTCAGATTCGGAGATAATAACTCCCGCGATAAATGCGCCGATACTGAAGGAGAGCCCGATCAGACCGGTAAAGTAACCAACACCAAGCGCGATAAGCAGTACACCCATTGTAAAGGCTTCGCGGCTGCGGAGCCGTGCTATCATCAGCAGGAAGCGGGGCATTAATAATTTTGAGAGGAGAAGAATTACGCCAACCGCGCCGAATGAAAGAACGGTCCTGACTGCCACTCCCGCCGGATCAAACGCTTCCTTTGAAGCGAGTATGGGAAGAAGAATAAGCATCGGGACGATTGCGAGATCCTGGAATATTGCGATGCCCACACTGATTCTGCCGTGGGGCGTTGATAATTCATTTTTAGCAACAAGGAGAGTTAATACAATAACCGTACTTGACAGGGAGATAATCATTCCCAGGAAAATGCTGTGGGTGATTGTCTGTCCCACCAGGAAAAAAATTAAACCGGAAATTGAAATTGTAAGTAAGACCTGGAGCCCGCCGGAGAAGAAGAGTTCCTGCCTCATCTTAATAAGTTTCGAAATCGAAAACTCAATTCCGATGGTAAACATCAAAAGGATAACGCCGATCTCGGCCATTATTTTAATTTCTTCCGTTCCCTCAACCAGGCCAAGTCCGTAAGGGCCTATGATCACTCCGGTAAAAAGGAAACCTGTAATAGCCGGAAGTTTAAGTCTTTTAAATAACAGCAGCACCGGCATAGATACCAGCAGGATTACGACTATGTCTCTGAGTATTCCGATGTTATGCATAAGGGAAAAATTTTATTTCAGTAAATTTACGGAATATCGGGAAATGTTGCTTTGATTTTTGGCGGTGGCGGGAGGATAAAACAGGAGAGCCTTATCCGTGTGTTTATGCTGTCGGGTGAGAAGTTTTGTGTTTATCCCCGGGCCCTCCATACATACACTCTTTGAACTACTTTAGCGCAAGCGAAACTTTCAATGCTTTATCAACTTCGGCCATTTTGTCTTTATCAAGCGTGCCGAACTTTGTAATTAACCTTTTGTCTCTATCAATGGTTCTTATCTGTCCGCAGTCAACGTAACTGTTTTCGGGCAGCCCGCCTTCACCATTATGCAGAAAAATCATTATTGGTAAAGGCTTTGTTATTTCCTTCACACTTGAAACAGGTGCGATAATGGTAACAGGGCTGAATTTATTTCCGATATCATTTTGAATTATTACTGCAGGCCTGGCCTTTCCAATTTCTTTCCCGACAATCGGGTCAAGGTTTACAAGATAAACATCGCCACGGAGTAGTGGATAAATAATTCCGGTTTTATTCTTTATCTGCATTTTTCCACTCTTCCTGGGATCTCAGGTAATAATCATAATTAGCTTTATACCCGGCTTCTAGTTCCCTCTCCGTTGCTTCTTTTTCGATCTGTTCGATATAATTTAGTATTGCTTTACGTGCTATTTCGCTGATAGTCAATTTATTCATTTTGGAAAATCTGTTGATTTTATCGGAGAACTCTGAATTAACAAAAAAACTCAATCGTTCTTTATCGGTTTTCAATTTTACTGAGGACATAATTTCCATTTCGTTAAATATATGTGGTAAATATACAAAATAACATGTAATAATAAGTGCAAAAATATGTGTAGAATTATTTGGCAAATATATACAAGTAGTTTTTCTGTCGCCTGCTCCGATCGAATTCAGCCGGTTTATATTCAATCTACCGCTGCCCTTCGTGTATTTGAACAAGAGAATTTTATCGACGCAATTTTCCGAGGATGCTGTTTATTCCATAACTTACACTAACTAATAATTTGATTTATACGGCGGACTATGGTACTCCAAAAACTTACTTTTTTGCTTATTCTAATCAACTCGCTTCTGATAGCGGAGGACAGCCTGGTTTTCATTATCCGCGTTGATGATATCCAGTCCCGCAACACAACAACGCTTCCGCGAAGTATAAACGACTTCCAGAATGCCGTTGAAGCGCGCGGCGGAAAAGTTACCTGGGCGGTGATACCGCACCGTCTGATTGAAACACAGAACTATAACGGAATTCTTTCCGGGGATTTGAGAAGATCAGTAGCGAGGGGGCACGAGATCTGTATGCACGGCTACAACCATATCTGTACGAGGTGCGGGGCAAGCGGCCACGAAATGTTTTGTTCCGCAACGAATACCCATTTCACGCTTGCCGAACAACTCGCGATACTGGACAGCGGACTGAAGGTATTGCGGGACACGCTTGGAGTGGTCCCGAAAAGTTTTGTGCCTCCCGCGCACGTAGCGGACACAACAACCTGGGCGGCGCTGGCCGCGCGCAATTTTCCCTGGCTTTCATCAACAGGCGTAAGAAAAGAATTCATTTACAGCGGATTGTATAACCTGCCGCCTCACAACGAATATACCTGGCAAATGACCCAATCGGTATATACCTCGAAGCTGAACCAGGCTCTCTCTGATATTAAAACCAACGGCTTGTCGGACGGATATTTCTGCCTTCTGCTTCACGATCCTTTTATGCGCGCCGGCTATGAGAACGGACTGGTAATTACCTGGACGGCTGCACTGATGGATTCACTAAATGCGTACTTCGGCGGCAGAATTAAATATATGACACTGTCGGAAGCCGGAGAATATTTCCGTGACGGCTCCGCCACCGGAGTGAATGAAACGGAGGAAATCGCAAATCTTCCGGTACTTGAACAGAATTATCCCAATCCGTTTAACAGCAGCACGGTGATCAGGTATACAGTATCCGGAAACAGGAACTCTTCGGCACTGCTAAGGACAAGCCGGAAATCTGAAACGAGGATTACTATTAAGGTTTATGATCTTCTCGGGAGGGAAGTCGCAACTTTGGCGGACGAGGAAAAAACGGCAGGCAATTATCAGGCGGAGTTTTCGGCGGACCGGTATGATCTTTCGAGCGGAATTTATATCTGCAGAATGCAGGCCGGGGATTTTTTAACTGCAAGAAAAATGCTTTATATACATTAGCATTCTGGCCAGAGATCAGAATGTTTATTAATTTGGGTTAACATAAAATTCATCATTTAATATTGGTGATAAATGAAAAAGACAATCATTCTTTTATCATCCTTTTTGCTGACTGTTTTCAACGGCTGCGAAAAAGAGTCCAATCCCGCAGATACGGGAAATGCAACAAACTTTAAAATCAATTTCGTTAATAACCGCATTCGCGGCAACGGATGGGTAGTCCTCCACTCCTTAGACGGTAAAAGCGTACAGTCGTATAAATCATTTATAAAAAATGCGGCTGTTGATTTCGGTAATATAAATTCTGAAAGAGTCACATTTACCTATATAGACAGTTACACTGACCAGTACGGCTGGAAGAATATCATCATTACTTCAGACCTGAACGCACCCGCGGGAGAATGGCAGCTTGACGGAAACGGTTATTCCTACAAAGGGAAATTCAATATCACTATGAATTACCCGAATAATAATTACAGGAACAGGTCACTGGGAATAAGAGGAAACTCTTCTATAGGTTACACAACAACTTTCGGCCAATCAAGCATTTACACGGGCGACATATACTATATTAGACCGGATACTAAGCTATCAATTTTTTCTTCGATTATAACCGCCAACGCAGACTCTGGTCTGTGCGGCTGGATATCGGACGCCAACTTCAACCTGAATGAGACAAATACTTACTCGTTAACACTTGATAAGTTGATGAACAGGAAAATGATTACTACCTCTAAGCCTTTCCAGCGCTGCTTCCTCGAAGTACTATCAGGGGACAGTCTTGAACGTACCGGAATGTCATTCTATTCTTCAGATCTCAATTCGATGGTAACAAATTTCCCGGTGTTTTATTATTCCGGTTATCCCCGTGATTATTATTATATGAGTTTTTCCTATTCCGATATGCTTCAGTCAGAGGGATATTCAGCGAAACTTACAGATCTCCCTTCAAATGTCAGTGTTCCCAATCTTGCTCTGAATGCGATTTATAATGCTGATTCTGTTCGTTTTGAGAACCTGATTACATCCGGCTCGTTTGACCAGTATGCAGCTGCCTGGTCTTATGTAGACGCAACGAGCAAAATAATTTTCAGCTGGATCGTCTATGCTCCTCACACGAGCAAGAGTGTCAACAGGCCATTTTTACCCACGGAGGTGATAAATCAGATTCCTCCGCTTGATCTTTCGAGATTAAAAGCATACAATCTTGGTATTCTGGATTATGATACAATGAATTCGATGGATGAAATAATCACCAAATTTTTCAAGAGCAACACAGTGCCGCTTAAGACATATAATGTTTATCATTATTACAGGCAGAATTTTCAGTAATAAAA
>CAIMOS010000282.1 GCA_903843135.1 uncultured Ignavibacteriales bacterium
GCGCACGAAATTGAAAAGCTTGAAGAGTTCCTCGGGAAGAAACTGAAATTCACATATCCTGAAGAAGAGTTACTCGTCCCAATACCGGAAAAACATAAAACCACTGAGTATAAACGGCCCACTCAAAGAACCGCTCACAAACGGCCGTACCGTGGTCCCGGCAGGAAGAAATAAATGCAGGTCGAGATTCATCTCGTCCTCTAAACATCGTTTTATAGCTTGACGGGTCGAAATAAATTTCGACCTACAATCTGATTTTTCCTACTTTAGTAATGTCAGCTTCTTCGTGTCGCAGTATCGACCCGACTGAAGAGTATAAAAATAAATTCCACTCGGCAGGCCGGAAGCGTTCCATGACACTGAATTAGTACCGGCTTCCATTTCCTTATTTAAAAGAACCGCAACTTCGTTACCCAGAGAATTATAAACCTTCAAAGTCACTTCATTCCTGGCGGGCAGATTAAACGAAATTGTTGTTGACGGATTAAAAGGGTTCGGATAGTTCTGGGAAAGGGAGAATGATTCCGGAGCACCTGAATAATCATTGGCTGATGAAGTTACTGTTTCTGTGGAAGTGCGGACTATCTTTGTATTAGGGCCGCCCTTCGAGCCCTGAAGTCCGGACACATAAAGAGTTACATTTCCAGTACCGGCGGCAGGCGCCGTCCAGTTAAAAGTTGCGGAACTGATACTGTTGCTGCTCGCGCGAATTCCGTTCTCATATCCTGAAACAGTGTAAACGGCTGTTCTTGTACCCGCGGCGAAGGTTCCGGCGCCTGAGGAGGTAGTTCCCTTGCGGGCGGATGCGTTAAAGTTACTAATAGTGGAACCGCTCGAATAAGAAACCGTCATAGTATAAGTTGTTCCGGGTATATATGAAGTTGGAAAGCCGGTGACTGTAATAGTGCCGGTTCCGCTTCCGTGACAGGAAGACGCGCAAGTCCCTTTGCTTCCTGGCGCTCCGGAATAGGCGGTATAAGTTGGGTAGGAATATGCCGCGAATGATATCAGCAGCGATAAGGCAATTGAGAGTTTCAAAATGTTTCCGTGTTTGTTGAAATAAAATTATAATGGATCAGTAAAAAAGGTGTACCGACGGAAAGACGAAGTTACGATATTCTTTGCTATTATGCGAAAAAAAATACATTACAGGGAAATATTATTTTGCGCAGATGGAGGGAGAATCAATATCGGAACCACTCTGTTACTGTGCGTGAAAAGGGCGCAGATTATACTGATTTTGCGGATGGCCGCCGGTCGGTATGATGAATATATCCGCGGAATCCGTTAGCTCCGCGTTCCTGGTTACTTTAACGGAAAGGCGGAATCTTCGTTTTATGAGGGGGGCGGAGTGTCTTAGTGGGAGTTTGCTGCCGGATTCCGGATATCATCAATTAATTTCAGAGTGTTTGTTTTAAGGGAGCCCGGAATGTTATCGCGGCGCGAAAGATAATGACGCAGTGAATCAGTTTCCCTGCGGACCATCTCATCATTCCGCAGGCGGGAATGAATCGTAACCGAAATAATTTTAGTTATCAGGAAGAGGGAGGGCCCGCTGTGCCGGACCATCTGAATATTTTTAAGGGCGGAGTGATATTTTTTATTTTTGATATTTATAATCACGGCAGCGAGTTTGAGGAGGTTTTCCTTCTGGTCGGGATTAGCTCTCAGCGTGAGAAACGAGAGGTATTTTTCGAGGAGTTCAACGGACGGAAGAGAAGCCAGCAAGTTGATTATGAAAAGATGAACAAAAGGGGAGTTGAGTTTTAGCCGCGCCATAATGCCGGCTGCCTCCAGGTCGCTGTATGATAGCGAAAAGCTTTCCTGTTCCAGGAAAGCAGAATTTTCAATAACGAGATAGCCGGCAATAACATTGAATGCCAGATCCGCCGTACCATATGAAAACTTATCAAAATTTTCCCTAAAGAAAAGAATAATATTAGAAAGCCTTTCTTCTCCGCCGTGGAGAAGTGTATCAAGGAGGTGAAAAATGAGATAGAGGGTCGGATTATCTTTCATCAGCCCGGCAGCGTCCTGAATTCCACCGATAAAAGCCTCGGCCTCCCGGGTGTCCCACTCGCGCCCCATCATCATATTGTTAAGGATTTGCAGCGAGAACGTAATAAGTTTACCGGTAAGATGAATAGTGTCCAGATTGGTATGGATAGCCGCGAGCGCTGCCGAGGCGCCGGCGTGGCCGGCCGCGGAATAAAATGACCTGTATTCATCATAGAGGATTACTGTGTCATACATTCTTAAGAAGACATCACTCCGCATCGCCGGATCAAGCGAGTCGCGGTAGCGCTGCAGTTCTTCGCTGAATGTGGCGTTCAGGTTCCGCTTATTCAGTTCCCTCAGGAGAATCAGCGAGTTGATCTGCGGATAGCCTTCAAGGTTTCTGAAAATGAAATACTGTTTAATGAGAGCTGTCATTTGAGAGGAAAGTTTTCGCATGCCCGAAGCGCTGAATTTTTCATTACGAAAGGCGTATTTGTGGAGCAATTCAAAAGTAAGTTCGGCCGGCGCACCGGTTAAGGAATGCTTTCTGACCGCGCCGAATAATATTTCGAGTCTGCGGTTGGAATTATACAAAGGAGATGAAATGAATTTTTCAAAAAGAGCGAAGTCTGCGTTGTTGAATGAACTGAACAGTTCAAGCATTGCGATCTTCTTTTTTCTTTTTACTGCTGTCAACTTTAGGCTGCTGAATTAAAGATTACTAAAAAAAGTTAAAATGCGTTACAGAACTCTAACGGAAATTTGTCCGCGAAATTCTGGCAGAAACTTTACGTTTTCGTTCAAAAACGAAACTTTCAACCGCATAAGATTATGATGAATCGGATATAACAAGGTGCAATAAGCGAAATTTGTCTACGAAACTTTCGTTGAACCTAAATCCCGCTTAATCATATTGTAATATAGTTTTTAAAATGTTTTCCGAGGCAGCGATGAAAGAAATTTTTCATCATCATTTTATGCTTTTGTTAGCTGCTGGTACAACAGGGAAGAGCAATAATATAAGGTGCACTTCCGGAACAGGGGTTTTATTTAGTATTAATTACAGTGGAAATTCATTCCCGCTGTTATGCCGGGCGTCCGGCAGCACGGCAACACAGTCAGACGCTGCCGCCGCACTAAATGATTCAGCTTTTTATTCACCTGCGTTACGGACTGAAAGTCAGCAACGTCTATGGTGATCTTTCCTTTACTGATTTTATTTCTGATACCCTGCATTCCTATCGCTGCAGACCGGCCGGCACCGTTATCCTCCGGTATAATAAACTTCAATGGTACGACTTTCAAAAATTTTCAATTTAAGTATTTATCATCGCCCGTTCTCTTTCAGCAATTTTCTGAAACTCTTTTTCTTAAAAGGAAAATGCGCTCTCAGGAAACTGCCGAACCCGGCCGGGAGTCTAATAATCAAAGGAACCTTCCAATATGAAACCAAAACGAATTCTGTTGTTTCTACAGATGTTAATTCTGAGCGCCTTTGTTCAGAATGCCAGCGCGCAGATCACACTGACCGCCACAGGCGGAACCGCCGCGGGCACCTACACAACACTGAAAGGTGCATTCGACGCGATCAACGCAGGCACGCATAAAAACATTATTACAATAAAAATAACGGACAATACGACCGAAACCGCCACCGCCGTTCTGAACAGCAGCGGAAGCGGCTCCGCATCGTACACTTCAGTTAAAATCTATCCGACCGTAACCGGCAAGTCCATTAGCGGCAGTCTTATTGCTCCGCTGATAAAATTTTCCGGCGCGGATAACGTGACAATAGACGGACGCGTGAACGCGAGCGGCTCGGCGCCTGACCTTACAATCACCAACACGCAGACGGGCATTACCGCCGGAATTTCTGCGATCGGTTTCGAAGGCGAAGCAACGTTTGACACGGTTCGCTATTGCAATGTTAAAGCATCCGGAACATCATCGACCGGCTCCGGCATTATCATCTTCACAGATGTTTCAGCCGCGACCGCCGGAAACGGGAATGACAATAACGTTATCGACCATAACTTCTTCACCGCTTCCACCAATGCTAACAGACCGTACAATGCTATTTATGCATCCGGGTTTGCGGGGCAGGAAAACGATAACTGCACTGTCAGCAATAACGAATTCAGCAACTTTTTCGCTTCCGGGGCTGCCTCGAACGGAATTTATCTTGCCTCCAACTGCGGAGCCTGGACAATTACGGGAAACAGTTTTTACGAAACGGCTCCATACGTACCAACCGGTGCGGGGACGATTACTCCCATTAATATTAACTGCCCGACCGGTAACAGTTTCGTAATAAGCGGCAACCATATCGGCGGCACATCAAAGGATTGCGGGGGAACAGACTGGATAAAGACCAGCGCGAATAATAATATCTTCCAGGGAATCTACATCCGCTCCGGCTCTGCCGCGGCAAGTTCGATTCAGGGGAACACGATTCAGAAAATTTCGTGGGCTAATTCTGCCAACGCGCCTTTCTACGGAATACGGGTCGATACCGGCCTGGTTAATATCGGCACAATCGCGGGGAACATCATCGGCTCTTCGAAAGATTCGCTTTCAATTACCTATACTAATTCAGCGACCGGGGGTTTATTCCTCGGCATCTACGTCGGGGCAGCGACCGCAACGGTTCATGATAACATCATCGGCGCGGTTACCACGGCGAATACCGTCGCGACTAATGCAACCGGTTTTACCGGAATTGTCAAAACGGAAACCCCCAACGATTTTACCTGCACAAATAATACGGTTGGCGGGGCGGCTTTTTCACTGGGATGCAGAGCAAGTTCTGCTTCTTCTAATGCAGCCCAGTCTGTTTACGGGATTGTCTCCTCCGGGCTTTCCGCGAACGTAATTTCAGGCAACACAATTGCGAATCTGATTAATGGGACGACTTGCACATCGATATCAACGCGGGGACTCATCCGGGGTATCTATACAAGCAAAGGCGAAAACACGGTTTCGAATAATACTGTCGGCGATCTGACGATTGCCAACGGGAATAACTCCTCACTCGCGGGCCTGGGCTCAATCGTTGCCATTGAGGTTGTGAGTACGCTGGCTGACAAATCGCAGTCGGTTTCGGGAAATAAGATTTATGGTATTTCAAACACATACACATCGTTTGGCGGTGAAGTTGTCGGGCTGCGCTTCGAGGGCGGAACCGGCACAGGCACGCGGAGCGTTTACAATAACTTCATCCGCGGAATCGCCGCCAAATACGGCAGCGTTTACGGATTGAAGATCGTCTCGGGCGCAGCCTCATACTATAATAACGTTATCAGCATCGTCTCAACCAGCACAGCTGTCCTCTATGGCCTGTATGAAAACGGCGCTGCAAGTAACGACAACAGCATTTATTTCAATACTGTCTATCTCGGCGGTATCATTGTTGGGCCAAGCGAAGTTATCAATTCTTACGCGTTTTACAGTAATGCATCCACGAACGTGCGGGATATCAGAAACAATATCTTCCACAACGCGCACACGACGACGCTTTACTCCGCGAACCACTATGCGGCATACTTCAATTACGCGGTTAACTCGAATCTCCGCATCAGGGATAATGTTTACTACGCTTCTGCCTCCGGCGGCGGCAAACTGGGATACTATAGCGGGACAGCAAAAACAGCCGTTCCGATCGTAACGGGGCTTGATTCCTCAAGTACCGCAACCGACGCGGTATTCTGCAGCCCCGGCGGCACGTTTGCTGCTGATTATCAGCCTTCGATTACAACCCTTAGCAGGGCGCTTCCTGTTTCAGGGATAACAACCGATTATTTTAGCAGAACAAGGAGCGTGACTACCCCGGTGATCGGCGCATTTGAAATTTCCGGAGTTCTGACAGTTACTGCAACGGTGGGAACCGCAACCGGATCATATACAACATTTAAAACGCTGTTCGACGCGATCAACGCAGGAACACATAAAGGCGAGATTGTTGTAAAGATAAACGGAAGCACGGTGGAAACAGATGCCAGCACTCCCTCCCTTAACGCGGCAGGATCCGGATCGGCAAGTTATTCTTCCGTGAATATATATCCGACGATTCCCGGTCTTACCATCAGCGGCAGAACCACCCTGTACGGATTCCTGAACCTGAACGGCGCGGACAACGTTACCATCGACGGACGCGTTAACGCGACCGGAACAGAAAAGTCCCTTAATATTGTCAGTAATCACTTCAGTGCAGATTCAACAATTCCCACCGGATTTACGATACGCCTTACTGCCGACGCTATAAACAACACGGTAAAATACTGTATCATAAAAGGCGCCGGATCAAAGGGAATTATTCTCCTCGAGCCGGTGAGTACGTCAACCGGCTGCGACAATAACGTATTCGAGTATAATGACATCACCTGCGCGACAGACGCCAACCGGCCCCTCCGCGCTTTTTACTCGGCCAGCACCAGCGGAAAGTCGAACAGCAGCAACATCATAAGGAACAATAATTTTTATAACTTCTTAAACAGAGGCAAGAGTTCCTACGGCATTTTGCTGGGCCAGTACGATAGCGACTGGACTATTACCGGAAACAGCTTCTATGAAACAGGCTCATTCGTTCCGACGAACACCTCTGCCGTTACACACACGTTTATAGAAATATATGATTTCCAGGGAACCAACTTTGTAGTAAGCGATAACTATATCGGCGGCAGTTCCCCTCAATGCGGCACCGGCGGATCTGTTGCATCCCTGACAAAGACAAATGGAGCGGACAATGCATTTAAGGGAATGTCGCTCTATGTCGCATCGGCCAGCGTTCAGAATAATACAATGAAGAACATCACCTGGGCCAATTCCGGGAATGCCAACTTCACCGCAATCGAAGTTACTTACGGCGCTGTAAACATCGGAACTACTACCGGCAACACTATTGGCGACTCCGCCGGCAACCGGATCACGTATACAAACGGCGCCTCCGGCGGCACGTTCTACGGAATATACGTAAATAACGTTGTAGACAATACGCAGTCGGTTAATATTAAGAACAATAAAATCGGCGGTATAACTGTCGGCAACAGCAATTCTGCAATGGCGACCAATTTTTACGGGATATACAAAACTGCTTTCACCAATACCGTGTCCGCAATCGGAAACATCATCGGCGGATCCTCAGCCTACGGCATCAATGTCAGTTCCGCGGCCACAGCCAATAATCAGCTTGCATACGGAATTTTCTGCGCGGGTACCGGAATGAATATGATTAATTTAAATACGATTTCAAATATTTTTAACGGAACAACCAACACAGCCGCAGGCAGCGAAGTAGGCGGGTTGGAATACAGCGGCGGAACGGCATCGGTAACTGTCTCCGGCAACTTTGTAAGCAACCTGTCAGTAAACCCTGCCGGAACCGCGGCTGCAATGTACGGTTTCCAGATCAACTCCGGCGCCGGATACTACTCTAACAATCTAATTTCACTTTCCGGCGATACAAGAACTACGATGTACGGCATTTATGAACTTAGTACAGCCGGAACAAATACGTTCTACTATAATTCGATTTTACTTAGCGGGCTTAGCTCGGGAACCAATAAATCCTATGCCCTTTACAGCGCATCCACGGCCAACTCACGTATCTTCAAGAATAATATTTTCTGCAACACACGTTCAACCCCGGCAACACGGGTAATAACCGCGAACCACTACGCCGCGTGGATAGCCGGAACCACCGGGATGACATCAGATTATAACGATCTCTTTGTTGGCGGAATCAATTCGTCGCTGGGGTATTCAGGGGCTGATCTTGCAACGCTTGCTGACTGGAGAACCGCGACATCGAAAGATGCAAACAGCATTTCGGCAGACCCGCTTTATCACTCGGGTACAGACCTTCACGTTTTAAGCCATTCGCCGGCAGGCGCAGTTGGTACTCCGGTTGCGTTCTTTACGACAGACTATGACGGAAACACACGAAGCGCAACAACGCCGTGCATCGGCGCGGACGAATTCACTCCGACTCCTGTTCCGGCAAGTTCCGGTACCGTAACGAATCCGGCCGCCTCGACTGATTCACCGGTCATTCCTGTTACGAGTGTGGGCGGGTTAGTGATCAATCCGGCTTCCAACATTACCGGAACTGTTGCAGGATATTTCACAAATTCCGGAAGAACCGGCAGCACGCCCGCGGGAACGCTGCGGCTTATGAATTACTTCTGGTCGCTGCGCACCAACGCATCCGGATTTACGGCATCAGCAAAGTTCTATTTTAACCTTATTCCGAATAACGGAGTGGTTAACTACAACACGCTTAAACTGTTCAGAAGGCCGAACAGCTCCTCTCCCTGGACACAATACACTGATATTGTACGGAACGAAGCCTATATTCAGGCAAACGGGCTTACCGGCTTCTCAGAATTCGCGCTTGGCGCCGATGAAGAGCTTGCCGTCGCTTATGCTTGCATACCGCTGATTCCGGCAGACGGAGCTCTGAATCAACCGGAACTGGTTTCATTCACCTGGAAACCATCCCTTGCCGCAAACCTGCTGATGAACAACATCGGAAACGGGAGTTCGGCGCAGGACGGATCAACAATTCCCTCGCTGATCTATACTCTCGAAGTTGCGACAGACCAGGACTTCGATACACTCGCTTACAGGGATACGACGCTTACAGATACAACCGCTTCGGTCCTGTTGTACGACGGAATAAAATATTATTGGAGAGTCCGCTCGAAGAACGGAGAACTTTACGGATCTTATTCTAATCCGAGCTGGTTTATTACTGACCTTAAGGCCCCTGCTTCGCTGACGGCCCATAACGAGGCGCTCAGAAAGATCAGACTCAGCTGGACGGACAGTTCCGCAAGCGCGGCTGGATTTTTGGTTGAGAGAAAGGCCGGCGATACGGCAAGCGCTGCCGTGTTCTCACTACTCGCAAGCCTTCCGGCGAATACAACAACTTATACCGATTCAACGGTCACTTTCACTTCCGGGAATACTCCTTACTCTTACAGAGTTAAATCAATCAACCCTATTGATTCTTCTTTATACAGCAATCAGGCATCTGCGTCAATTTCTGTTCCGCAGCTGACTACAGTTGCCCCGGTTTCCGGTTCATTGAATCAGCCGACAACCGTAAATCTTACCTGGAAGAAATCTGAGCCGGCGCTTTTACTTAAGAATAAAGCCACGGCGAAGGAAGACCCGGAGGAACAGCTTCTTATAACCGCGGATTTAATTTATCAACTGCAGGTTGCAACGGATGAAAATTTTACATCTGTTATTTACAGCGATACCACGCTTACCGATACGACGGCATCCGTTACGCTGAGCGACGGCTTAAAGTACTACTGGCGGGTAAGGGCAAAAGCCGATTTAGGCTACGGCAGCTATTCAAACAGCAGCTGGCTGGTAACCGACCTGAAAGGGCCGGGCTTATTAACGGCACAGCAATCCGGCATTAAGAAAATAAAACTGACCTGGGCAGATAATACTGCTTTTGAAACCGGGTACAAAGTTGAAAGGAAAGCCGGAGACACGACAAGCGCGGGTAATTACACTGTCGTTGCTTCGCTTGCTGCAGGCACCACATCATTTACGGATTCGACAATGTCATTCACTTCTGCCAGCACTCAGTTCACATACAGAGTAAGGGCATTCAACACAATTGATACGTCTCTTTACAGCAATCAGGCGTCCGCATCGATTGTCATTCCGCAGCCCTCGCTGATTTCTCCGGCTTCCGGCGCCAAAAACCTTCCGGTTACCGTGCCTTTTACCTGGAGCAATGTTGCGCCGGCTCTGATACTGAGAAATACACTCACCGCCAGGGAAGATGAGTCAGAAGATATCATTATCACGCCTCTGCTGATATATCAGCTGCAGATAGCGACGGACTCTGCATTTACGAGCCTGTCCTATAACGACACGACAATAACGGATACGACAAAGTCAGTTACGCTTAGCGACGGTTCAAAATATTATTGGAGAGTCCGAGCGAAATCGAATGGTATTTACGGCGATTACTCATCGGTAAACTGGATCGCTACGGATCTTACCGCACCGTCCGGATTAACGGCTGAGAACTACCGGTCTGCGAAAATTAAACTGAATTGGACAAACAATACAGCGCATGGAACAGGGCTTCTTATCGAGCGGAAATCCGGCGATACGGCAAGCGTCAGCAGTTATTCCCAAATCGCATCGCTGCCGGCAACCGCAGTAACATTCATCGATACCACGGCATTATTTACCGCGGCAAGCACGCAGTATTCCTACAGGGTCCGCGCGAGTAACACTCTTGATTCTTCATCTTACTCAAATCAGGCTTCAGCTTTCATCACAATACCGGTGCTTTCGGCTGTTTCCCCTGAGAACGGCGCATCAAATCAGCCCTCACAGGTGAAATTTACCTGGACCCTTGGCGAACCGGTGATGCTGCTGAAGAACAAAGACGGCAAGGAGTCACCTGGCGATGCCCCGATTTCAAGCTCATTGTATTATCATCTGCAGGTTGCATCCGATGCAAACTTCACAACATTAGTATATAACGATACTACCATTACCGACACGTTCAAAACAGTTACTGTGAACGACGGCGGGCAGTATTACTGGAGAGTGCGCGCAAAGGCATCTTTCTTCTACGGATCGTACACCTCGGCTAACGGCTTTATCACCGACCTGAACGCGCCCGGATCATTAACGGCGCAGGCAACCGGACTGAGAAAAATAAAGCTCACCTGGGCAGATAACTCCGGAAGTGAAACCGGTTTCTCGGTTGAGCGGAAGTCCGGCGATACGGCAAGTGTTGGAAGCTATTTTGTAATAGCAACTCTACCTGCTAATACTGTTGCATATAACGATTCCAATCTAACCTTCACTGCTGCAAGTATGCAGTATACATACAGAGTGGTTGCTTTCAGCGCTGCCGATTCCTCGCAGTACAGCAATAAGGCATCCGCGGCAGTTACTATTCCGCAGCCCGCTGCTTCGGCTCCGGTTTCCGGCGCATTGAACCAGCCTTCAGCAGTATCCTTTGTCTGGAGCAGGTATGCGCCTGCGCCGGTTCTTATGAACAGCCAAAAGGGAGCCGGAAACGGTCCGGTTGAGGGGAGTGACCCTGAGGCGCTGATCTATCAGCTTCAGGCTGCAACAGACGCGGCATTCACATCTGTGGTTTATAATGACACCACAATTTCTGATACCGCACATTCAGTTACGCTGAGCGACGGACTGAAATATTACTGGAGAGTAAGGGCGAAAGCAGACGGCATCTACGGCGCTTACAGCTCTGTCAACTGGCTTATAACAGACCTTAACGCTCCGGGCTCAATGTCGGCGCAGACATCCGGAGTAACGAAGATAAGCCTGTCCTGGAAAGATAACACTGCAAACGAATCCGGCTACCACCTCGAAAGAAAAGCAGGCGACACGACCAGTGTAAATTCTTACACTGTTATTACTTCGCTGCCGGCTAATACAACTGCATTTACCGATACAACAGTGACCTTTACTTCTGGCAGCACTCAGTATTCTTACAGGGCGAGGGCCTTCAACACCGTCGATTCATCGCTTGCAAGCAATCAAGCCCCGGCATCGATTATTATGCCTCAGCTGACGGCCGTTTCTCCTGCAAACGCTTCACTTGATCTGCCGGCACAGGTTGAGTTCAAGTGGACTACCGCGGCCCCTGATAAGATGAGTCCTAAATCAATCGTGTATTACAATCTACAGGTTGCCAAAGACAATGCATTCTCGTCGGTTGTTTATAACGATACCACCATTACTGATACATTCAGGACGGTCACTCTCAGCGACGGTATTAAATACTACTGGAGAGTAAAGGCAATAGCCGACCATATTCAGGGCACTTATTCAGCCGCGAACTGGTTCATTACGAACCTGAATGCCCCCGATTCCCTGGCAGCAGACAATTATGAGAATTCAATGATCCGGCTTACCTGGGCAGACAAAACCGCGAACGAAACAGGCTACCTGTTGGAGCGTAAAGAAGGCGACACCTCAAGCATCAGCCCGTTCGCGCAGGTGGCGACGCTTCCGGCCAACGCAATTACATATACCGATTCGGCGCTGGTATATACCTCGGCACACACTATGTACTCATACAGGCTCAGGGCCATCAGCGAGGCAGATACTTCGCTTTACGGCAATAAGAGCTGGAATACGATCCATATTCCGAAGTATGTCCCGGCGACTCCGCTTTACGGAGCGGCTAACCTTCCGGCACAGGTTTCTTTCTCGTGGAATATCAACACCCCGTCCGCTTCTCCGGCAGCAAGCACGGGAAGGTTTATTTACCACCTTCAGGCCGCGACTGACACAGGGTTCACCAACCTTGCATTCAACGACACGGCTCTTACGAATACCAACGCATCCGCGACACTTTCCGACGGTTTGAAATATTATTGGCGCGTCAGAGCTAAAGCAGACAATATCTACGGTGAGTACTCTCCGGTTTGGTGGTTCATCACGGATCTTAAAGCTCCCGGATCGCTGACGGCCCAGACAATTGCTCTGTCAAAAATCAAACTCGGCTGGGCAGACAACACGGTTAACGAATCCGGTTACATTGTCGAACGCAAATCAGGCGACACAACAATCCTTGCTATCCCTGCTGCCTATGCTGTTATCGCCACACTTCCGGCGAATGCTGTATCGTACACCGATACCACGGTTACATTTACCTCGGCTGTTACGCAATATTCCTACAGGATAAAAGCCA
>CAIMOS010000283.1 GCA_903843135.1 uncultured Ignavibacteriales bacterium
CCAAAAATGTAGGGACAGCGGCTTGGCCTGTCGCGGCGCTGAAATACCGGTGCGGGAAGTTTGTCGGAACAGTAAACCAAAAATGTAGGGACAGCGGCTTGCCCTGTCGCTGCGCTGAAATACCGGTGCGGGAAGTTTGGCGGAATGTTATAATGATTGCGCCATATTGCGCCGCGGGAGGGGCAAGCCCCTCCCCTACAAATGTGGGCTTTAAATTAAAACTGCGGCCGTGAAAGCCGCAGTAAAAATTAACCAGAACCTTTTTATATGTTAATATCTTGGGATGTAAACACCGGTTGTTTTAACTACTTCAAATCTTGGGCGCGACGATGACGTCGTCCGGTTACGTTTAGAAGCAGTATATTCAACAGCAGGCTCTGCTGATACAGCCGGAGCATAGGCGAAATTGTTGCTGTACTCCATCGAAGGCTCAGGACGTACAAAGGGAGCAGGCTGAGCAAAAGTGTAGGTCCCTCTGCCGAATTTCGACACACTGCCTGACTCCGCGAAGGAAAACTCTACCGGAGTATTAACATAGAGCCCCGGATTCCTTTTTTTCTGCTTTTTCATCATCAGGGGTGTAATCACGCCAATCATCACGAAAAAGAATGCGATGCCAACAAATAATACGAAGTACAAGTGATTGAGTTCCATATATCGTTTCCAGTTCCTAAATAAATGATTTCAAATAAATTATGCGGTGCAGTATGTAACTGCACCGCTCTTAATAATATCCTTATTTTACCAACATCATCTTTTTGCTTATGCTGACGTTCTCGCCAACCAGCTTATAGATGTAGATACCTGATGTCAGGTCTGATCCGTTGAAGTGTACGCTGTGTGCGCCCGCTTCAAGCTGTCCGTCCAGCAGCGTCTGAACAGCCTGTCCGAGCATATCATATACAACTAATTTGAAGTTTCCGCTTCTCGGAACAGATACTTCGATCTTTGTCGAGGGGTTGAAAGGGTTCGGATAGTTCTGTGATAAACTTAGTTCAGCCGGAATAACACTGTTGTCTTTCGCTGAAGTCGGGTTATCAATCAGTTTATAAACCTGGCCGCTCTTTGTAGCCGCAAATACGCCCGGTGAGTTCGGATTGATCATCAGTGAGCTTACGCTCTGGCCGGCTAAGCCGAGATTGTTCCAGTTGCTGCCGTTATCCGAAGAAACGTAAATACCGCTTGTATAAGATGCAGCGTAAATGTTGTCGTCCGCATCAATTATCAATGAGTATATATGCGTTGCCGGGAAGTTTGTCCTTGCCCAGTTAGCGCCGTTATCAGTTGATAAATAAATTCCATCGCCGTAAGTTCCCGCGAAGATGTGTCCGAGTGAGTTAGATGCCATCGCCCAGATGAAATCGATTCCTGCACTTACCGGGGCCCAGCTGGCTGCATAGTCAGATGATTTGTTAACACCGTTACCGAATGTACCGGTATATAGGACCTCGTCAGAAAGCGTCATTGAGGTTACCACAGTGTTGGCTGCCATTCCGTTGTTAACTGCGGACCAGTTAGCGCCGCCGTCAGTTGATTTGAACATTCCGTTCAACCAGGTGCCGGCATAAATATTGCCGCTGTTATCGGTTTCAATGCTTCTGACGTCTTTATTCTCTAATCCGGCGAGGGTCCAGGTCGTTCCGTCAGTTGATTTGTATACACCGGTTACTGAAGCCGCATAAATCGCGTTGCCGGTTATTTCAAGTTTCCATACCGGGCCTGAATACATACCTTCATTTGCGCGTATCCAGTTCATTCCGCCGTCGTTGGACTTATAAATGTAACCTGTAATTGCTGCCGCGTAAACATTATTATTCGCGTCAGTCTTTATGTCCATAATAATTTCTGTTGAAGGAAGATTGCCGACCAACTGCCAGTTCCCGCTTCCGCCGCCTGTGTTGGCGGAGGCAAGAGTAACCGTTACAGAGGAAGAATTGTTCTCTGAAACAGGATCCTCTTCATTAAGACCCGTAACTGCGGCAACGTTAATTATGTTTGATGACGGAATGTTACCGTGGAATGGGGCCAGATTAAACTGTCCCTGTCCGTGCAGTGATTTTGCTATCATCTGTCCGTTCTGAACGCCGCTTACAAAATAAACATCGGCGAAAGGAGCAAGAATGGAACCACGGATGTCGATACCGGATATCTTCAGATTTGACGCTTCGGGGAAATTATACATAACGTTTCCGATAGCTGTACCGTAAACGAATAAACCGCCCTTCCATTCGATGTTGGTTCCGAGGATGTTTACCAGTACAACTGCTCCGTTAGGAACTGAGATCTTAACTGTGTGGGCCGCGGTTAAATCGCTTCCGTTTACTGAAAAGACATTAAGGTACGGATCAAATCCTGCCATATTAACTTCGCCCCACTGTAACGTGGTTGTTCCGTTAACTGTATACTGGCTGAGTGAGGTTGATAAACCTTCAAGATAAACTTTTGCTGTGGCAAAATCTAAAGGATTGTTCTGATGTCTTACTGTACCGTTAATTATAGATACTGTCTGCACAGGAAGATTTGATGTGCCTCCGTAAACAACATCACCGCCGTAAACCGCGCCAACCTGGTAAGAAAGATCACCGCCAACTACTAATACATCGACCGGGGTCTGCGGTACGGGAAGCTGATCTCCGACACTGTAGCTTTCGAGTGTCGCGTTACCCATAACTGCAAGTTTACCCTGTGTATCTGAAGTCGGATAAGTGAAATCGCCTAAAACAAAAACGTTGAAATCTTTTGCGGGGCCGAGGTCTATCGCGGATGTTGATATTGCTTCGCAGTCAACCTGAACAGCAAGCGTAAGAGAAGCTGAAGCGCTGTTGTTTAATGATCCGACATTCCAGTTTCCGCTTGTATTATCATAGCTGCCCTGTGTGGCCGATGAACTTACATATTCAAGTCCTGCGGGAAGGACATCGCTTACTACTATTCCTGTCGCGGCAGACGGCCCGTTGTTTGTAACTGTAATTGTATAGTTAACACTCTGTCCGCAGGCAACATCAGCATCATCAACTGTTTTAACAATCTGAATGTCTGCCGAACTTTCTTCTTCGTTGCAGGTAAGGCTGCCTAAGTCCTGGTCGCCGTTATCAAAATTATTGTTGACTGCATCAGCAGCTGAGTTGATCTCTTCAAAAGTATAACCGGTGCTCTCGCCGCCTAATGCACGGTTTGCAATTTCAAGCACTTCATTGACTGTTTTGCCGGCGAATGCGCCGGAAACAAAGACCAGATCGCCAAGATCTGTATCATTGGTTCCGATTCTGCCCGCAGCGTCCATTTTTACGTTGAGAGTCAACGCTAATGTCTGCTCACCAAGGTTTCCTGCTGTGGAGGAAGTCGGATTTATTGTATTTCCGCCGGTAAGCTGCCCGGATACTCCCTGGCCGCCTAAATCAAGAAATGCCCTGACTGCGTTGGGGGTAGTGAAAGTTGCGGAATTAACTGTATTTCCTATCTTTACGCCGGTGGGAAAAACTGAGGCAAAGTAATTATTGAGTATTGTTCCCACATTATTTCCGTGAGCAGTTGCTGACCAGCCGCCTTTCGTATAGGTTGTAAAACCACTAAGGTCGCAACTCGTTGGATTA